>CAUPZK010000007.1:0-72532 GCA_963515835.1 uncultured Aggregatibacter sp. | reverse complement strand
CATTGTTAGAAGCCGATGTGGCGTTGCCGGTCGTGCGCGATTTTATTAACAATGTGAAAGAACGTGCCATTGGTGTAGAAGTCAATAAAAGCCTCACCCCGGGGCAAGAATTTGTCAAAATCGTCCAAGCCGAATTAGAAGCGGCGATGGGTGAAGCCAACGAAAGTTTAAATTTGGCTACCCAACCGCCTGCCGTGATTTTAATGGCGGGTCTGCAAGGGGCGGGGAAAACCACCAGCGTGGGTAAACTGGCTAAGTTCCTGCGTGAACGCCATAAGAAAAAAGTGCTTGTGGTGTCTGCCGACGTCTATCGTCCGGCGGCGATCAAACAATTAGAAACCCTCGCACAAGGGGTGAATGTGGATTTCTTCCCATCCGATGTGAAACAAAAACCGGTAGATATTGCGAAAGCCGCCTTGGCAGGCGCGAAATTAAAATTCTACGATGTGCTGATCGTAGATACCGCCGGTCGTTTGCACGTGGATAGTGAAATGATGGATGAAATCAAGCAGGTTCACGCAGCGTTAAATCCCATTGAAACACTCTTCACCGTGGATGCCATGACCGGTCAAGATGCGGCAAATACAGCAAAAGCCTTTAATGAAGCTTTGCCGCTTACCGGTGTCATTCTCACCAAAGTGGACGGCGATGCACGCGGTGGTGCAGCACTATCGATTCGTCAAATTACCGGCAAGCCGATTAAATTCCTCGGGGTGGGTGAAAAAACCGATGCATTAGAACCTTTCCATCCGGATCGTGTGGCGTCGCGTATTCTTGGCATGGGTGATGTACTTTCTTTGATTGAAGATTTAGAGCGTTCCGTTGACCGTGAAAAAGCGGAAAAAATGGCGCAAAAATTCAAAAAAGGCGACGATTTCACCTTAGAAGATTTCCGCGAACAATTACGCGAAATGAAAAAAATGGGCGGCATGATGTCCATGTTGGAAAAATTGCCGGGCGCAAAAAATCTACCAGATCATGTAAAAAATCAGGTGGATGACAAAATGTTCAATAAACTGGAAGCCATCATCAATTCCATGACCTTAAAAGAACGTGCGAATCCGGACATCATCAAAGGTTCTCGCCGTCGTCGCATTGCTCTTGGTTCGGGCACGCAAGTGCAAGATGTAAACAAGCTGCTCAAACAATTTGATGAAATGCAACGCATGATGAAGAAAATGCGCAAAGGCGGCATGGCAAAAATGATGCGTGGCATGCAGGGCTTAATGGGCGGCGGGCTCGGCGGATTAGGCGGAATGTTTAGACGTTAACTCAGACGCAAAGAAAAAGCCATCTAAAGGAAGATGGCTTTTTTATTAACAAATAATTTAAGAAACCAAAGTGCGGTCGAGAAAAATAACGCTTTTTATGACCGCACTTTTATTATTCTGTTTTCTTAACTTTCGTTATGTTCTTTCTCTTCTACTTTTGTCACGGCACCGTTAATCGTTAAGCAAATTTCCGTTGAAATCAGGTGGGTTAGAATCTCTGCCAACACATGCAATTTTTCGGTATTCGCACTGCCGCTTTCATTGAAATACCCTTGGTCTTTTAAACTATTCGTAAAGGCGGAGAAAACCGCTTTATCAAAGAATTCAGGTGCATTAATGCCATGTAGGACAGACAAACGTTGTGCCACAGACTGACTTTCTTTTTCCAAATCTGCGCGGGAAATCAATGGATTATTTTGCAGCAAATTCACGGTAATGTAATAACGCTGTAAAATTTCACGTACACCGGCAGACCAAAGTTGCAACATCCGAATATTCGGCTTATTGATTGTCAGCATATTTTCACTGTGCTTAATAATATTTTGGCGTTGCAATTCGTTAATAATTTGCTCTACACGCTGTGCGATCTGTTCTTCTTCCGTAAAATGTAAGAATAATTCGCTCCGCAAGAACGGATAAATTTTAAGCACGGCATCTAACACCAAATCTTTTTGGATCCCTTCATAATGCAACACAATGCTTGCAACCAGTGACGGTAATACAAATAGGTGTTGAATATTATTGCGGTAGTAAGTCATTAACACCGCGGAAGAACGTTCTAAACGCACAATTTCACCGAAGTTGTCTTTCTCCACCAAAATACCGATCCGATCCAGACTTAACACATGATCCAACATAATTTCAGGTTTTTCAGCCGGAACAACAATATCGTCGGAATACGGTACGTTTTGTAAGAATTGTTGATAACTGGAAAGTTGCTCTAACAATTGCTCACGAGAAAGCGCACGTTGGCGGGAAGACAATAATGCCGTACCGGTTAAGTTCATCGCATTCACTGCCGCCGCTTTATTAATATTCACCATCACTTGGTGGGATACTGCATCAACGGCTTTGTTAAACCATTGAGGACGATCTTCAGGTGGCTCTTTCCATTCCGGGAAGTTTTGATTTAAATAGGCATTTAACGTAATAGGCTCACCGAAATTCACATAGCCTTTACCTAAATTACGCAATTTTTTGATAACACGTAATACCAAGCCGGCATTTTCTTTTTCTTTCGCTGCACCACGTAATTCTTTGGCGTAAGTGTCCACTTCTAAAACGTGTTCATACCCCACATACACCGGCACAACCGTAATCGGTCGGCTCTGTTGTTGCTGTAATGCCTGTAATGTCATGGACATCATACCGGTTTTCGGCGCAAGTAAACGCCCCGTACGTGAACGCCCACCTTCAATAAAGTATTCCACAGCGTAACCACGATGGAACAACTCCGACAAATATTCACGGAAAATCGTAGAATATAAGCGGTTACCTTTAAAGGTACGACGAATGAAAAATGCCCCACCACGGCGGAACATCCCACCAACCGGCCAGAAATTAAGGTTAATCCCTGCGGCGATATGCGGAGTCACCAAACCTTGGTGATATAACACATAGGAAAGCAATAAATAGTCAATGTGGCTACGATGACAAGGCACATACACGATTTCATGGCCTTCTAACGCCAATTTACGCACACGATCCGCGTTTTCCACTTGAATACCTTGATACAATTTGTTCCATAACCAACGTAAGAAACGATCCGCCACACGTAAACTTTCATAGCTCACGTTAGCCGCAATTTCATCCAGAATTTTTTCAGCTTCTTTATGCGCTTTCTCTTTACTAATGTTCTTACTTTTCGCTTCGTCTTCAATTGCCGCTAAAATTACCGGTAATTGCAATAATTTATTGAACATGGCTTGGCGATTTGGCAAGCGCGGACCGGTAGCAGAAATACGTTGTTTAGCAAAATGCATTTTGGCTACGCGAGCTAATTTTTGTGCAATTTTCTGATCAAATCCATGTTCACGCGTCATATAACGTAAAGACACCGCTTGAGAGAAACGTACAAAGGTATCGCGTCCAAACCATAATGCCGCGACTGTTTTTTGTAGCCCGTTTAACAAACGTAAGTTTGGCAAGCCCGTTTGATCTTCACGCCCCGGTGCTCTTCCCCATAAAACCGAAACTGGAATTAACTGCACGTCTAAATCCGGTGAAGTGCGGTGCAATTCCAAATATTTATTGAAAACAGCGATCGTTTCTTTTTTAGCCCCTTTCGATTTAAAAAAGCGGCGACCTTCATCTAAAAAGACAAAGCGTGGCAATAAATTGCCATTAATTTCATTTTGTTCCAAAGGATCCGGTAAACCCACACTCAAGCAGTTTTTGCGGAAAATCACAAAATCGGTTTGAGATGTGTAAGGCAAAACATAAACAATCGGCTGAGAAATATTTAGCTCTAGTTCTTCAATTGGATGATGAGGAATTGGATTATTTTTTACTAAAATCGACAATGGCAATTCAAGTAATTTTCGGTAAGCATTCAGAAAACTAGCCATAATAAATGTCCTTGTATAATTAACGTTATTTCACATACTTGGTGCAAAATTGGCGCTAGTTTAGCATAAAAACATCGTAGAATTAGTGACGAACAACACAATTCTGGGATAAGCCTCTGATTCGATTTATATTTCAACAAAAGAAAGGTTGCGCCTTGAGCTTTTCTGTATATAATACCAGTTACTTATGTATAAAATAACAGGGTGATTTTATGAAACCACTTACAGCTCGGCAACAGGAAGTTTATGATTTTCTGAAACACCATCTTGAAACAACCGGCATGCCACCAACGCGGGCAGAGATCTCTAAAGAACTGGGATTTCGTTCTCCCAATGCGGCTGAAGAACATTTAAAAGCCTTGGCGAAGAAAGGCGTGATTGAAATTGTCTCCGGCACATCCCGTGGTATTCGTTTATTGCTTGAAGATAATGGGCAAGAAGAACCGGGATTACCGTTAATCGGGCGTGTAGCCGCAGGTGAACCGATTTTAGCGGAACAGCATATTGAAGGCACATATCATGTTGATCCGGCCATGTTCAAACCACAAGCGGATTTTCTACTCAAAGTTTATGGTCAGTCCATGAAAGACATCGGCATTTTGGACGGTGACTTATTAGCCGTCCACAGCACCAAGGACGTACGTAACGGACAAGTTGTCGTTGCCCGCATTGAAGACGAAGTCACAGTAAAACGTTTGGAGCGTAAAGGTTCGACGGTTTATTTACATGCCGAAAACGAGGAATTTGCCCCGATTGTCGTGGATTTGACTCAACCGACGCAATTCGAAATTGAGGGTATCGCTGTCGGCATTATTCGTAATAATGCTTGGATGTAAAAACACCGGAAAAATCAACCGCACTTTTCTTGCAAAAACCGGCTTTCCGTGTATAATTTGCGCCCTCAGTCACATCCGAATTAGTTCCTTGCTTCCACAAGATTGGTGACTGGTCTTACGTTGGAGGCTGATTAACCCGTAAGGAGCAGTAATGCGTCACTACGAAATCGTGTTTATGGTTCATCCGGACCAAAGCGAGCAAGTACCGGGCATGATTGAACGTTACACCGGTTCTGTAAAAGAAGCCGGCGGTCAAATTCATCGCCTAGAAGATTGGGGTCGCCGTCAATTAGCATACCCAATTAACAAATTACATAAAGCACACTATGTGCTTATGAATGTAGAAGCGCCTCAACAAGTCATCGACGAGCTAGAAACGACTTTCCGTTATAACGATGCTGTATTGCGCAGCCTTGTTATTCACACTAAGCACGCCGTAACCGAAGCGTCCCCAATGGTTAAAGCAAAAGATGATCGTAAAGCTTTAACTGAAGTTGAATCCAACGATTTTGAGGATGCTGAAGAGTAATTTGAACATTGAAAACCGTTTATCCATTATTGGTATCGTTACCGGTAATCTTAAACGGCGCAAAAGCCCAAACGGGATCGAACATTGCCAATTTTTATTGGAACATCGTTCAAACCAAGTGGAAGCTAATTTAACAAGACAAGCTTGGTGTAAAATTCCGGTTCAGGTGAGCGGCAATCAATTAATAGAAAAAACTCAAGGCATTACGGTCGGCAATAAAGTATTAATTCAAGGTTTTTTAACCACCCATCAGTTAAATAATGGGTCAACGCAATTAGTCTTACATGCCGAGCAAATCGAATTTATAGATTAGGAGACCAGCCAAATGGCACGTTATTTCCGTCGTCGTAAGTTCTGCCGTTTCACAGCGGAAAATGTTGTTGAAATCGATTACAAAGATATCGCTACATTAAAGAACTACATTTCTGAAAGCGGCAAAATTGTACCAAGCCGCATTACCGGTACTCGTGCGAAGTACCAACGCCAATTAGCTCGCGCAATCAAACGCGCTCGTTATTTAGCGTTATTACCTTACTCTGACACGCATCATCACTAAGAAGGGGAAGGTCAAATGCAAGTAATTCTTTTAGATAAAATTGCACACTTAGGTAAAGTGGGCGATCAAGTAAATGTTAAATCCGGCTATGCACGTAACTTCTTAATCCCACAAGGTAAAGCAGTTATGGCAACCGCAGCTAACATTGAACACTTTGAAGCACGTCGTGCAGAATTAGAAGAAAAAGCAGCACAAGCATTAGCCGCTGCTGTTGACCGCGCAGCACGCTTAGAAGCATTAGGTTCTGTAACCATCGCGTCTAAAGCAGGTGACGAAGGTCGTTTATTCGGTTCTATCGGTACCCGTGACATCGCTGATGCAATCACTGCAAAAGGCGTTGAAGTGGCGAAAAGTGAAGTTCGTTTACCAAATGGTTTAATCCGTACTCTTGGTGAACATGAAGTAACTTTCCAATTCCATGGCGAAGTTTTCTCTCACTTAAACGTGATTATCGTTGCTGAATAATTCAAAACGAAAAGAAAAACCCGGCTATCCCGCCGGGTTTTTTTATTTGACACTAAAAAGTGCGGTAATAAAAAAATATTTCTCCCCACCTCTCCTAATTTTTATCCTCTTTCTTTTTAAATTACGATCCTGATCGCAAAATAACACCTCTTTTATCCTCCTCATTTCTGCTCTCCGTATAATTTTGCTTAAAAAAGAGCAAAGAAGAACATGAACACCCATTTACCCCTTTTCCTTCGCCTATTACAAATTCCTAAACTAGGCCCAACCTCAATTCAAAAAATACTTGATCAAGTAAATTTATCTGATTTGCAAGATTACGATGTTACCGCATTCAAACATATAGGTTGGAATGTCCAACAAATCCAAGCGTGGTTCAATCCTGAAAAACGCTATATTGAACCGGCACTTTTATGGGGAGAAAAAGAGGGGAATCATATTCTTGATTATTATCATCCGGATTATCCTGAGCAATTAAAACAAATTGACAGCGCGCCACCGGTGTTATTCGTCAAAGGTGAAACATCCACCTTATCTCACCCACAAATTGCTATCGTTGGCAGTCGTCAATGCTCAAGTTATGGGGAATATTGGGCAAAGTACTTTGCCTCAGAACTCACAACCAATGGTTTCATCATTACCAGTGGGCTCGCCTTGGGCATTGACGGATTTTGCCATCAAGCCGCTGTAGATTTGAGACAGCCTACTATCGCGATATTAGGGAGTGGTTTGGAAGAAGTTTATCCGGCGAAACACCGTAAATTGGCACAACATATTATTGAACAAGGTGGTGCATTAGTTTCTGAGTTTTTCCCGTTACAACCGCCTATCGCAGAAAACTTTCCCCGCCGTAATCGCATTATCAGCGGATTATCTCTCGCGACATTAATTATCGAAGCCACTGAACGAAGCGGATCTTTGATCACCGCTCGTTATGCACTGGAACAAAACCGAGAAATTTTTGCTCTCCCCGGCAATATTCAAAGTCAATTTAGCCAAGGCTGTCATAAGCTGATCAAACAAGGCGCGATGCTAGTAGAAAATGTAGAAGATATTTTAGAAAACCTTGCACCACAAATAGCATGGAAGAAACACCTGAAAAATAGACCGCACTTTTCTTCCCCAACTGCCATTTCTTCGCAACAAGAGGAAAAGGTATCGCCTACTTACCCTGAACTTTATCAAGCGATTGGATATACTCCAATTAGCATTGATTCCCTCTCTAGCACACTTAATTTGTCGGTGGAGCAACTTCTTATTCAGCTTTTAGAATTAGAACTTCAAGAACTGATTTACAGTGAAAATGGATTATATCGACGAACTTAATTTCGTCCATCAAAAAGCATCAAAATCCCTAGAATAAGAAATAATCGATGCTTATTGTTCAGAAAAATCACGCATTAACTTATGCATTTTTTTACAATTTTTAGCAAATGCACGACAGTACGGACAAATAGCCAAATGCAGATACACCCGACCTTGTGTTAATAAGGACAGGTGTTTTTCTTGGTGCATTGAAATGAATTTGGTGACTTGATTACATTTCATCATTTCTCTCCGGCATTATCCGTTTGATCAAACCAATGGTGGGACAAACACGCTTGTAATTGTAAGCGGGCGCGGTATAGCAACACGTGCAAATTAGAGGTGGATAAATCACATTCTTGGCAAATTTGTTCACTTTGCATATCAAAATATTCTCGCATCATAAAAACACGCGCTTGCTGTGCCGGCAGATGATCCAAGCAGGCTTCAAAAATAATCCAAAACTCTTTTTTATATACCTGTTCTTGAGGTTCTTCCCACGTAGAAGGTAAAAATCGACTACGATCCCAGTGTCCTTCTTGATCAAAAAACACATTGGGATCATCGTCATCGCTCACCTCTGAAACCGTCACCACACGCTGCCGATACTTCAATAAATCAATAATCTGATTTTTCAAAATGGCAAAAAACCACGTTTTTAACGCAGCTGCACCTTTAAATGACGCCGCATGCTGATACGCCTTTGCCAGAGCTTCCTGTACCACATCTTCTGCCAAATCCTTGTCGCGCAACTGCAGCAGTGCAAATTTTAACATTTGCTCCCGAATAGCTTGTATTTGCTGAGATGAAATCGATTGAAAAGCCAACGGCATCGTTGAAGACATAAGAAAATCCGTTTTATCTGTACTCACAAGTATTCATCATAATCCCATCTCTTTCACAAAGAAAGCCATACCAAAGAATTCATGGATATGAATGATGTACTTTGTGAAAAGGCTTGTTTATCACAAGCCTTTTCATTCAAAAAGAAGATGAACCTTATTTAAAACAAGTTACATTTTCGGTTTCATAGGTTCATTCTCTTTCATGCCCTGTTCCATGTTATTTTCCATCATTTTTTTATCTGATTTCATCTTTTTCTTCATATCATGCTTCATCGCTTTTCCCTCTTTCATCTTATCCATTTTATTATCCATCATCGGCTTGGCATCTTTCATGCCCTCCATTTTATGTTCCATTTGCTGTTCCATCGGTTGCGTGCTTTTCATTTCAGCAGACACTTGAAAGGCCATTGCCATGCCAAGCACACCGGCTAATGTGACGAATGATGTCATTTTTTTCATAAGAAACTCCTTTAATCCTATTGAGATATGTTGAATTTTTTTCATAAAGAAAAACAGTAAGAAAATAAATCTGTTCTTACCTGTGGATTAGACGATATCACCTGCTGATTTCTTACAAAAATTTTTATGAAAAAAGAGGAGGTAGGAAAATCAATACCTACGAGGATAGAAAAAACGAAAAAAGTGCGGTCAAAATCCACCATGAATTTCTATCGTGAATTTTTACCGCACTTTTCCTCTTAAAATCAGTGCTTACTTTCTGCCTGTTTAATTTCCGGTGTGGTGTATAAACGATGTTTATACAAATAACTACCTAACAGCGCATGCGCCAAGGCTTCTTGGACCATACTTTGTGGTACGTCTGCTTCCGTCAAGGTTTCGGTAGCTTTGTCGTAACGGTAAGTTTTCGCACCCACTTTCGGGAATTGAATCACCACATCGTTGCCGCGCATCAATGCCTGCACTTGGTCGTATTGCATAATGGCGCGGTTTGGATCATTTGGTTGAGTCAGGTCATAACCGATCATCGGATAATCGCCACTAATGCCTGCCAGAGAAAGCAAGGTAGTCGGCATATCGAATTGGCTAACCAAACGATTATCACGGCGCGGTTCGATACCTTCGCCCAAAATCAATGCCGGAATATGGAAATGCTTAATTGGCATCAAGCTGGCGCCAGCCACACGAGAGTCGTGGTCAGCAATCACTAAGAAAATCGTGTCTTGCCAATAATTGGAGGCTTTTGCGAGTTTGAAGAAATGCCCGATCGCATAATCCGCATATTTTGCCGCATTGTTGCGCGTGGCTTTCGGTTGTTCGTACAGCTCGATTTTGCCATCCGGGAATTCAAACGGATCGTGGTTGCTGGAGCTGAACACGAGGCTAAAGAACGGTTTGCCTTCGTTGTGTAATTGGGTAAACGTCTCATTGGCTTTAGTGAACAAGTCTTCATCGCTCACTCCCCACGTGCCGGTGAAACTTGGATTTTGATAATCCATTTGGTCGATAATACGTTTAAAGCCATTGCCGTAGAAAAAGCCCGCCATGTTATCAAAGTGCTTTTCCCCGCCGTAAATAAAGGACGTGTCGTAACCCCGTTGGCTTAATAGTTGTGCCAAGGTAAAGAAACCACGTTGGCTGTTGTTGAGTTTCACCACAGCACGTGCCGGTGTTGGTGTGAAACCGGCGGTAACGGCTTCTATGCCACGTACGGAACGGGTACCGGTGGCGTATAAATTATCAAATAACCAGCCTTGCTGTGCCAACTTGTCAAATTCCGGCGACAATGGTAAACCGCCTAGCGTACCGATAAATTGCGCGCCAAAGCTTTCTTCCAAAATAATCACGATATTTTTCGGTTTGCCTTGGTAAGTGGCTTGGTTACGGGTCAAGGTTGGAATTTCCTTGGAAAGATAGGCCTCTGCCGGACGGCTTCCGCTGTTTTTCACAATGGAGAGCATTTCTTCCACATCCATTTTGCCGTAGGCTTCGGAAGAGGTACCTTCGTCTTTAAATTGTTGCGCCGCATAAATCACAGAATAACCTGAATTCAGCACCAAGGAGTTCACCATGGCATCAGAGGAAAACGCCACCATGGCCGGGTTAATTCCGCGGTGTTGAAAACTGGAACGCGCACCAAGAAAACTCAAGGCAATCACCAACAACGCGACCACAGGGCGCCATGTCCAACGCATTGGCGTGATATTGCGCACCGCCCAACCGGCCAGTTTCCAATACACCACCACGGCAATCAACGTAAAAACGAAGCTAAAAATGACCGCACTTAAATGCCCTTCCATCAGCATGGAGAACACTTCTTTCGGGTAAATCAAATATTCGATGAACAGGCGATTCGGGCGATAATCATAGGTCTCAATAAATGCCGGTGTCGCCAGTTCCATAAACACGATAAATACACTGCCGGCCGTCAACCAAAAACGCAAAATACGCTGCCAAATGCGCCCCAAGGCGTTTTGATGATACAGCAACACGGTCAATAATGCCGGCACGCCGAATAAATAACACAAAGATACCACGTCCATGCGTAAGCCTTGCAAGAACAATTCGCCCCAACCGTTGACTGCGCTGACCCGTTCCTGTTGCCATAAAGATAAGCCGAGGCGGGACAGCGTAAATACGATGAGATTAATCAAAGAGAAGAAAAAAATCGGAAATAGCAGCGAACGTGGTCTGCCTTTTGTAAATAAATATCGTGACATGTCAGTCTCCAAAACATAAAAAATCCGCTCTTTTAAGCTGTTAAAGCAAAGAGCGGATTTGAGAAAAAATTATTCGATCCAATGAACAATCTCATTGAGTGGTTTGCGGGATTTCGGACGAATGTCTTTAGCACGATAGCCGAAAGTGACTGCCACGGATACCGCATATTTTTCTGCGTCATACGCACCGGTTTGCGCCAAAATACGGTTGACTTCCGCATAGTTAAACCCTTCAATCGGACAACTGTCGATACCGATTAAAGCAGCCCCCGTCATCATATTAGCCAAAGCGATATAGGTTTGTTTGCTCGCCCAATCGAATAAAGTGCGGTCATTTTCCAACACGTTTATGTGTTCTGTTTGAAAACGTTGATAGGTCGCCATATTGGCTTGCATTTGTTCTTCCGTTAAGCCACGACGCGCAAGGTTCGCGCGAAAATCCTCAGAATCGTAACGCATATGTTTATTCGCCAAAATCACCACCACATGGCTGGCATCATCTAACTGCGTTGCCATGCCCCAACTCACCGGTTTTAACGCTTGGCGTAATTCGGGATTTTGCACCACTAAAAATTGCCATGGCTCGGATCCTACGGAACTTGGCGATAAGCGACCAAGTTCTAAAATATAGTCAAAATCTTCTTGGCTGATTTTTCGCTCAGGATCGTAATAACGCGTTGCGCAGCGAAAATGAAAGGCATCTAATACTTGTTGTTTAGTGATGCTCATAAACGTCTCCTTTACAATAACATAATAAGAAATAAGAATAAGTTGCAATTTGGTTGCTCATTTTCCGCTTATTTTGATATTTGTCCAGTAAAAAACATGTGGATTTTTAACCGCACTTTTACACTGTTAAATAAGCTTCAATTTGTGGCGGAATCGCTTTAGGGCAAGGGATGAGCATCTGTTTATGTCGATTAAGCTCCCCTTTTTCCAGAACAATGCTACTTTTAGGCACTTTGAAAAGTTTACTGAGGAATTTGAGTAAATGGGCGTTGGCTTGCCCATCCACAGGAGGTGCGGTAATGCTGATTTTTAATTCATCATCATGCAAACCGACAATCTGATCTTTGGCGGCTTTGGGTTGTAAAAAGATTCTAAGGCGCAAATCATCGCCGCTTCGTTCTACTGCCGCCATACAGAGATTCCTAAAATGTCGTTAGCTTAAAACGCTGCCACAGCCCAAAGACCACCGAAGATGTCGTAGAGTACACGATTGAGTAAATACAAGATAAAAACCACCACCATTGGTGAAAAATCAATCATACCGGTATTAGGTAGAATTTTCCGGATGGGACGAAGCACAGGCTCGCTTAATTGGTACAACAAATATTGTGTTTGACCTGCAGCACGATTAAACCAGCTTAAAATAGCCCCCACTAACAACACGTAGAAAATAGCCTCGCCAATGCTATGCACCACACTTAATACACCAATCACGGCATATTCAAATAAGGAAGCGCCTGCGATAGTGCCAAAAAAGTTTAATAAAGGAAATTTTACCCATCCCAAAATCAAACATGCCAATAGCGCGGCAATATTCACACCTTTCACTGTTGGCGCTAATTGACTGAGTGGCGCAACAACAGGTTGCGTCGCTTTCACTAAAGCTTGTGATAAAGGATTATAAAAATCCACGCGCGCCAGCTGGAACCAAACACGTAAGATTAAAATAAAGCTATAAACGCTGATCACAGTCGCAATCAAAAATTGAATTGAATTCATGCTGTTTCCTTAAAATTATAACCAGCCTTTGCGTTTGAAATACCAATAGGGTGCAAACGCCGCTAATGCCATTAACCCCAACGCCATCGGATAGCCAAATTTAAACCCAAGTTCCGGCATATCGTTGAAGTTCATACCGTAGTTAGACGCTACCAACGTTGGCGGGAGGAAAATCACCGACACAACTGAGAAGATCTTGATAATACGGTTCTGCTCAATATTAATGAAACCCATTGCAGCTTGAAGCAAGAAGTTCACCTTTTGGAACAGGGATTCATTATGCGGTTGCAAAGATTCAATGTCTCGTAAAATTTCACGTGCCTGTTCTAACTGATTAGCCGGCAAACGAGTTTTACGCACCAAGAAACTGAGCGCACGTTGCGTATCCATCAAACACAAACGCACTTTGGAACTGGTATCTTCTTGTTCTGTTAAAGTTGCCAAAGCCTCATCAAAAGCTTCCCCTTGAGTTCCATTTAACACCACACGGCTTAATTTTTCCAAATCTGCATACACGTTTTCAATCACATCAGCCAGTTGCTCAATTTTGGTCTCAAATAAATCCAATAATAATTCATAGGAGTTACATTCGATTAAACGCTGATTACGAGAACGCATACGATATAAACGGAACGCCGGTAATTCGCGGTCACGCAAAGTAAACAAGCGCCCGTCACGAATAGTGAACGCCACGCTGGCTAAATCTGCATAGTCATTTTCATCTTCACAATAAAAGAAGGAGTGCAAGTGCAAACCGTCTTCGTCTTCAAAAAAACGCGCAGATGCTTCGATGTCTTCCAACTCAAGGAAAGAGGCTAAACTCTGCCCTAGATTTTCTTGCAAGGTCTCACGTTCTTCAATAGTTGGTTCAATTAAATCAAGCCAAATCGCGGTATTTAACGGCTCGGTGGTTTCATCAATGCGAACCAAGCGAGCGTCTTCAAGGGCAAAAGCATTTATCATTTTGTCATACTCCCGTATTGGACTATGCACATGGCAGTGAGCGGCGGCAAACGAAAGGAATATTACAAGCAATCAGGATCAAAAGTGCGGTCGTTTTTAGACGCGTTTTTTAACGACAAATAAAGAAAGCTGTAATGAAAGAATATGTTGCAAGTTTCGTTTGACGAAAAGATGCCGAAAAAGAGAAAGGTAAAAGAAACTTACCAACGAAACCATCGCCGATAAGTGAGAAAGGCGATAGTTACAGTGAAAACTCCGTTCGGTATCGACTGTGACTGTCCAAAGTGTGTGTCCTCATGTTACTAAATCGCGCGCAATGTTACGCCTGAAAGCCTGATTCGTCAAGGCGAAGGCAAAAAAATCCCCTTCGCCGAATAACCTTTTAAAGTGAAAAAACACCTCAAAATTACACCGCACTTTTAAGCCACATTCCACCAAATTAACGCCCATTTGCGTTGTCCGTGTTCGATGGCTTCGTTGTTCTGTTGTTTTTGACGATAAAATGCGGATAAACCTTGTTTTTCTTTGTCGTTCAACGGACCGAGGGAAAATTCCACAGAACTCAGCAAATCTTCATAGGTTTCGCCCAGAAAACGACCGGATTCCGTTTCAATGAAACTGAGGTTGGCTTGAATGCCTTTTTGGTAAAGCCGATTGAGCAGGTAAATATAGGTCGGGAAACCAATATCATCACGTCCAATGGCGGAAAATACGCCTTCATCTAAGAAGTGCCGCTGCGTCACAGAAGTGAGATACACCCGTTTTTTCGCTTTAGCGCAGAGTTTCTCGATCATGTCATCTAAATCATCCACTAACGTAGAACGCGATGCCAAAATCACATCCACTTGTGGCACATCGTCCCAATTCTCCGACCAAGAACGACGAATCAGATTTAACGTTGTCAGTTGCAATTTTTGCTTATATTCCGCCAACACACCTAACATTCCTGTGCTGTAATCTAAAGCGTACACCTGACTGCCTTGCTGTGCCAAAGGAATGGCAAAGGTGCCCGGGCCACAACCGATATCGAGAACGCTTTCGTCAGGTTGCACCTGCATAGTTTCCAGTAATTGTTGATTATAACGGCTGGCTTTCCCCACCAGATTTTCCGCCATTTTGACGGCCTTTTTGTCCCATTTCTCCGGCGGCAAATTGTAATGATTGCAAGCAATAAGATGCTGTTTGTAGAGGGCGTTAAAATCAATATCGTAGAAAGTCATTGTATTTTCCTAAAGTGCGGTGGATTTTGGCGATAGATTTTACCGTATTGCTATATGCTTTAAAATATAACGAATACAAGATTTAACGCAAAAATAAACCGCACTTTGATTGCTCAACAGTGCGGTTTGTTTTACAGATGATATGAATTAGTGATTAATCTCACCTTCAATCGGTTTGATATTTTCATCAAATTCCGGAAGCGGTTTATGTTCACTTGCCACGTAAGAATAAATCACCGGCAATACGAACAGGGTAAACAACGTACCAACCGCTAAGCCTGAAACAATCACGATCCCCATACTGAAACGGGAGACTGCGCCGGCACCGGTCGCATAAAGCAATGGAACCAAGCCGGCAATCATCGCCGCCGTGGTCATCAGAATTGGACGTAAACGCACTTTTGCCGCATGCGTAATCGCATCAATTCGGGAACGCCCGTGGTTCAACTGCTCTTCTTTTGCCACTTCGCACATCAAAATACCGTGCTTGGTGATCAAACCGACCAACGTAATTAAGCCGACTTGGGAGTAAATATTTAGCGTTGCTCCTGCCGTGCCAATGAAGCCAAAGAAATTCAAGGCAAGCAATGCACCACTGATCGCCAACGGCACGGAAATCATGATCACCATTGGGTCACGAATGGATTCAAACTGAATCGCCAACACCAAGAAAATAATAATGACCGCCAACACGAATGTGACCGCTAACGCATTACCTTCTTGTACTAACTGACGGGCTTCGCCTTTGAAGTCATAGTTGTAGCCTTGTGGTAACAATTCTTTTGAACTGTCTTCAAGCCATTGAATCGCATCCCCAATGGAAGAACCCGGCATCGGCACCGCGCTGATCACCGCTGAGTTCAGCTGGCTGAAACGCGGCAAAGAGCTTGGTTGCGGTTCTAATGACACGCTGATCAAACTGCTTAACGGAACTGATTGGCCATTCGCCGCTGAAACATAATAATTATTCCAACTTTGCGGGGATAAGCGATTATCACGTTTTACTTGGGAAATAATCTTATACGCACGACCATCAATATCCACACGTTCAACGGTAGCGGCAGATAAGAAGCTACCCAACGTTGCACTGATTTGTTTCATCGTAATGCCGTAAGTGCCGGCTTTTTCACGGTCAATTTTGATGTGCATTTGTGCCGTGTCGAATTTCAAATCTAAGCTCGAGTAAACGAACTTGCCGGATTTCTGCATCGCCTCCAAGAATTTGCCCGCCACATTCGCCAAATCTGCATAGTCTTGAGAAGTGCTGATCACAAAACCAATCGGTGGCCCTTGTTCCCCGGTTTCAATTTCCGGGAAGGCGAAACCACTGACGGATACTTCCGGAATGGCCTTGGCTTTGTTGTTTAACTCTTGCAACACTTCCGCTTGACTTCTAGAACGATCTTTCCAGTCTTTTAACGTCACCACGTTCAAAGATTGGTTTGTGCTTGGCACGCCGGAAATGGTCATCGCAAATTGCACTTCGTCCGTATCCGTTAAGATTTTTTGATACGGTGCCATCGCGGCTTGTACATAATCGACGTTTACATTGGACGGCGCCGAACCAATCGCCAAGAATGCGCCTTTATCTTCCGTCGGCGTCAATTCACTGGAAAGGGATTTGAACATAATCGGCAAGGTCGCAAAAATAATCGCAGCGAAAAACACCATGCATTTACGATTTGCCATCACCAAATCCAAAACATAAGCGTAAGCGTTGTTCACTTTGGTTAAAGTGCGGTTAACACGCTCTTCCAATTTGCTTGGTGCCGAATGATCTTTAAGTAATTTACTGGTCATCATCGGAGAAAGCGTCAATGCCACGATACCGGAAATAAACACCGCGCCGGCAAGGGTTAAGGCAAACTCTTTAAACAATGTTCCGGTAATGCCGCCCATTAACGCCATTGGTGAATATACCGCAATCAACGCAACCGTCATGGAAATGACCGGCACGGCAATTTCGCGCGTACCGATAATTGCCGCACGGAATGGCGTTTCACCGAGCTTAATATGGCGGTCAACGTTTTCCAACACCACAATGGCATCGTCCACCACCAAACCGATCGCTAAAATTAAAGCCAGTAATGTCATCAGGTTGATGGAGAAATCCAACGTTTGCAGCATCATGATCACCCCAATAAGGGAAATCGGAATGGTAATGACCGGAATCAAAATCGCACGGAAGGAACCGATAAACATGGTGATCACCACCAACACGATGAGAGTCGCTTCAATGATGGTTTTTACCACTTCTTCAATGGAGTTGTTAATGGCAACAGTGCGGTCATATAAAATGTCTGTTTGAATGGCATCCGGCAAATTATTTTTAATGCTTTCATACAACGGCAGGATTTTTTCCGCTACCGTTAACGGGTTTGCCGAAGACGTCGGATTCACTGCCAACACCACGGAATCAGAACCGTTTGCCACCGCACGAGCATTATCGCTGGATTTATTCAATTCAATATCTGCAATATCCCGTAAACGGACAAGTTTATCGCCATTAGAATACACAATCAGTTTGCTTAACTCATCAACGGATTTGGTTGTGGTATCCACTTTGTTTTTGTACACCACATAAAAACCGTTGTCGTTACCCGCAGCCGTTTGCACGTTGTTTGAGGATAAGGCAGACATCACTTGTGTCGCAGAAAGGTTTTGTGCCGCCATTTTTTGCGGATCCAACCAAATGCGCAGGGCATATTCGGACGCACCGAAAATATCCACGCTTGCCACCCCTTCCACGGTAAAGAACTGCGGTTTTACCACACGTTGAATATAGTCCGTCACTTGGCTTGCATCTAACTTATTGGAACGGAAACTAATATACATAATCCCCGAACCACCGGTGGAAGAAGTCACCGTCGGATCCTCAATTCCGCTCGGCAACTCGGAACGCACGGAATTCACCTTAGCCAACACATCGGCAAGCGCTGCATTAGGGTCGGTATTTAATTTCATTTTTACCGTAATAGTTGAACTACTTGGACTACTGCTGGAAGACATATAGTCCACATTATCCGCTTGAGCCACCGCTTCCTCGATTTTGGACGTCACGAACGCCTGAATCAAGTTTGCATCGGCACCAGGATAGACGGTTGAAACCTGAATTACGGTAGTGGTCATTTTAGGATATTCACGCACTGCCAGTTTCGAAATTGCCTGTAACCCTAAAATAATGATTAACAAACTAATGGAAACTGCAAGAACAGGCCGTCGAATAAATATATCGGTAAATTTCATTCGTTGTTCCTAATTAAAGATTGGTTTTCGATACCGGTTGTGTGGTGCCTACGCCTTCTTTATCTGCTACAAGCACTAATGCACCATTACTTAAACTTTGCTGACCACCGGTAATGATTTTATCGCCGATTTTCACTTCATCACCTTTTAACTGGGCATAGATACCCTGGCGATCTTTCGTAAATACCGTAATTTGTTTGGCGCGATACATTTTGTTTACATCACCCTGTTTCGCAAATTTCTCTTTTTCCTCATCAGAAAGTGCGGTCAAAATATAAAGCGATTCGCCATACATGTTGTAACTCACGGCGACTTGTGGCACCACGATTTGCTCGTATTCTGTTGCCAATGCCACGTTTAAACGGGTGAACATGCCAGATAGCAGTTTTGCGCCATCTTCCGGCTCAAAGGTCGCTTGCACATCAATCAAACCGGTGGATGAATTAATTGCCGGCTCAATTGCCGTAACTCGTGCAGCAAAGGTTTCGCCTAAACGCGCATCTGCCGTAGCTGTCACTTTTTGACCGATACGCAATTGATCCAATAAATTCTGTGCAATAGAGAAATCCACTTTCATGGAACTGCGATCTTCCACACGCACGATTTCTGTGCCGTTCGATACATACTGACCCACATTGACTTTCACGATACCGGCTTTACCATCAAACGGGGCAACAATTTGGCGACGTGCGATAGTCGCTTTTAAGGATTCTACGTTAGCCGCTTGCGCATCGTAGGCGGCTTTTGCGTTATCCAATTCTTGACGGGAAACACCACCGCTCTTCGCCAAACTCGCATAGCGTTGGTAAGTTTGACGCAAAGAAATCACTTGCGCTTCCGCCGCTTGTAAGCTCGCACGCTCCACCGAACTGTCTAATTCCACCAACAAATCGCCTTTTTTCACGCTTTGTCCGTTAGTGACTAACACTTTTGAAATCGTCCCCGCACTTTGTGCACTCAGCATCGCCCCTTGATTTGGACGAACCAAACCGGTTGTCTCAATCACCGGCGTCCATTGTTGAGCAGAAATGGTCATTGCCGTTACCGGAACAGCCCTTTCACCTTGATTAGCAAGATACTCAGCAATGCCTTTTGATTTCATATAATTCATTACAATCATTGCAATGAAAATGAGGACAAAAATACCCAAAGTCATTTTTAGCAAAAAAACATGCGAACGCTTTGGTTTGATGGTTTCGGTCATACAAACTCCGTAATATCTCTTGAGTGATTATTGATTTTTAACAGCACGCCAAGTCCGTTCAATCACAGACTCCAGCATTTCTGTTGAAACTTCTTTGATAAAATGTTGGCATTTGAAGGCGATATTAATCGAGCTTTCCAACGAGATAGCAAATAAAATATGGGTTGGCAAATCTGCCACTTCACCGGCCTCTTTTGCTTTATTACAAAACTTATGCCATAGGCTATCTTGCTCCCATTCCCGACAAATATCAGTAAATCCCGGTAAAGATTCATATTGGTGCATATTACTCATGATAGTCGGATCGCTTTGCAAAAACGTCCAAATATTCCACCACATTGTCCGATACTGCTCGGCAAAAGATTGTGTTTCATCGTGATCTTTTTCCATCGCACGTTGAAACGAGAGGAAAATATGACGAGCGAATTGGGCCAACAATTCTTCTTTATTTTTAAAATAAATATAAATGGTCCCCGGCGAAATTTTTGCAGCCTTTGCGATTTTATGCATCGACAAATTTGGCAAACCTTCCTCCGCCATCAAGTTGTCCGTTGCAGAAAAAATCCGCTCAATCATATCCATTTCAGATTGATTCATAGTCATTTATAAACATTGAGTTAATCGTTAGGAAGTGCAGTGAAAACTGTTCTCACATCGCACATGAGGTAGGTTACACACAGTCAATACATTATTACTGAATGAACGTTCGTTCATTTTATTGATTTTTTGTTTTTTGGCAAGTTAAAAATAAAAAAGTGCGGTGAAAAATCACCGCACTTTTTTGTTGTTTCATTCATTACATGGCAATCACAACACAGTTAATTACACTCTTGGCTTTTTCCTGCATCTTCACTGCGGCGTTGCGATCCCCTGCCGGACCAACCATAACACGGTTCCAATCCGCACTTTCTTTCACTCTCGCCGGCAATCCGAGCAAGCTTAAACGCGCCTGTAAACCTTCTGCCTGTTCTTTATTTTTAAAAGCGCCACACTGTAAGCCATATTTACGCTCCGAACTACTGCTTGTTGCTGTTTGTTGAGCAGTTTCCGTTTTTTTCTGAGGTTCAGCCTTCACTGTTTGCTCAGCTTTTTTCTCTTCTTTTGGTGCAGTCGCTTTCTTCGCTTCTACAACTTGAGGTTGCGGCTTCGATTGTGCTTGAGGCTGCTGTGTTACTTGTGCGGTAGCAGGTTGAGCCGGTTGTTGCGTAGCGGCTTGTGCAGCTTGTTGCGCTTCTGCCGCTTTCGTTTTTGCCAATTCAGCTTGTTTTTGCTCTTCTTCCATCGCGGCTAAAATCTTGCGTTGTTCTTCTGTTAAACGCATATTTTTATCCAACGATTTTGGATTATCATCAATCGGCACAGTGCGTGTTTCCAATGCCTTGATATAACTCCACACTTCTTCCGGGCGATTCGGTAAAACACTTTTCGGCTGTGTTTTTTCGACTGTTTCTTGCGGTTGTACTACATTTTCCGGCGCTTTTTCCTTCAACAAATACAATCCGAATGCAAATGCCGCCACAATCATGATGGCAAGCATTAACAACACCGACTTATTACTTTTGCGCTGCTTCTTCTTTTTCTTTGCGCCGCTACGGGCGGCGTAATCACGTTGAGCCACGATAAAACCTGTTTAATCTAACTAAAATAATCAATAACTATATGACAATAAAAAATTCCGCTAATTCTACTGAAAAATTACTTTATTGACTACAAAAAAGCCGAAACTAGCTTAAATCCAACGGATCCACATCTAAAATCCACCGCACTTTTGTTGCTTGATCGACTTGGTCACGCCCAAATGCGATCAAGACTTGATGCAAGGCTGCACGCGAAGGATGTTGCAATAATAGCTGCCAACGATATTGTCCTGCTTTTTTGCTGAATGGTGCCGGCATCGGTCCTAATATTTGTAATTCTGGGACAATATCTCGTTTCATCTGCTGTAAATATTCCGCAAACCGCGTCAACAAATGCTCTGCGTCTTCGCTATGGCGACTTTGCGCTTTGAACAACGCTTGTGAGCTGAAAGGCGGCAACCCCATCGCTTTACGCAACGCCAAGGCATTGAGAGCAAATTGGTTGTAGCCTTGTTGCAACAGGCTTTGTAACAAAGGATGTTCCGGATAATGGGTTTGTAAAAGCACTTCGCCTTGTTGCGCACCGCGCCCAGCACGGCCAGCCACCTGCATATAAAGTTGGGCTAGCCGTTCTTCCGCACGGAAATCCAATGAAAATAATGCACTATCCACATTTACCAATGCGACTAAAGTGACATTCGGGAAATGATGCCCTTTCGCCAACATTTGCGTCCCAATGAGAATTTGGCTTTTGCCCTGTTGAATATCCGCTAAATAACCTTCTAACTTGCCTTTGCGCGCCGTCGTGTCACGGTCAATTCTGGCAATGCCATAATTGGGAAAAATTGCTTTTAAGGTATTTTCTAGCTGTTCCGTGCCTAAGCCCGTGGTGATTAATTGAGTAGAACCACAATTTCCGCATTGGCGCGGAATCGGTTTTTGTGCGCTACAATGATGACAACGCAAAACATTGTGTTGTTGATGATACGTGTAAGGTTTATCGCAATGGCGACATTCCGCCATCCAGCCGCATTCATGGCACAGCAACACCGGTGCAAAACCGCGTCGATTCAGAAACAACAACACCTGATTGCCTTTTTCTAAATGCGCCTGCATACGTTTTAGCAGGGTGTCCGATAACCCGCTACGCATTGACTGATGTTTTAAATCAATGACGAGTTGTTGAAGTGCAGTGGACTGATTGGCTTTTTCTGACAGACATAAACGCTGATATTTTCCCTGCTGCACATTATTCAGACTTTCCAAACAAGGCGTTGCCGACCCCATTAAAACGGGAATATTCAATTGTTTTGCATACACCACCGCCAAATCGCGGGCATGATAACGCCAACCGTCTTGTTGCTTAAAAGACGCGTCATGTTCTTCATCAATAATAATCGCGCCTAAATCGGCAAATTGCGTAAACAACGCTGATCGCGTGCCAATAATGACCGCACTTTGCCCGCTGCGCGCACGTTGCCACACGTGTAATCGTTGTGTGTCATTTAAATTGGAATGCAACACATCAATCACCACGTTAAAACGGGCTTGGAAACGACTTGCCGTTTGTGGTGTCAGCCCAATTTCCGGCACCAAGACCAACACTTGTTTGCCTTGATTTAAAATTTCTTCGATAAATTGCAGATAGATTTCCGTTTTGCCGGAACCTGTCACGCCGTCCAATAACCATGCCGTAAAGCCTTGAGTAAATTTCAATTGGCTGAATACCAACGCTTGTTGTTTATTGAGTGTTAATCGATCAGCTTTATTGACGATAGGTTTATCAACTAATTGCTGTTGCCAGGTTTGAATTTCCGGTTCTTGAGCGATTTCGGTAATGTATTCTTTGGCTTTCAACGCCGACCAAATGCCGCTACCAAATGGATTGTTGCCTTTTTCCAGTCCATCCTTTGCCGCCTGCAATGCTTCAAGTTGTTTTTTCGAGCGTTTTAGCAAACCTTGCGCCAACGCTTGCTCGCCAAGTGCGGTCGGTGTCCAAAAAACTTTTTGTTTTTCCACCGCACTTTCCCCTTGGCGCAGCTTCACCGGCAATGCTTGTGACAACACTTCGCCCAACGGGGCATGATAATAATTTGCCGCCCAATTTAAGAACTGCCAACTTTCCGGAGAAAACAGTGAAGTATCATCAAGACAGGCTAGCACAGGCTTCACCTGTTCTTTAGGAACGTCCGTCTGTTCCACAACGTCAACGACAACACCAACCCGCTTCTGCGTCCCAAACGGCACAAGCACCCGCGCCCCAACGACAACCTTAATCGACGTAGGGAGGACATAGTCAAAATAGCGATGTAACGGCACGGGAAGTGCGATTCGGGCAAATGGCATGAGTGGAAATTAAGTGAAATCAAATGGGCTCGGAATATAGCATTTTGGGGGATTATTGTCTATTTAGGGGCGGATGGGTTGAATGTTGAATATTTTTATATAGAATTGTGACTTTCCTAAGTCACTATAAGATTTCATGTCAAAGATGTTAAGGACTAACTATGAATATCGCATTCTCCACTGATGATCATTACGCACCATATTTATCTGTTAGTATATTAAGTATTTTAAGAAACAACCCTGACTCAGAAATATGCTTTTATATTTTAGATTTTGGCATAAGTGAAACCAATAAAGAAATAATTAAAGACATAGTTCACACGCATAATAAAAAGGTTAACTTCATATTAATTAACAAAGATGACTTCTCCAATTTCCCCATGACAATAAACTATATTTCATTAGCTACTTATGCCAGACTAAATATAGCAGAATACATTCCAAATATAGAAAAGCTCCTTTATATTGATGTAGACACCTTAACGAATGGATCTTTAAAAGAATTATGGAATACTGACATCAGTAATCATGCACTTGCTGCATGTAAAGATTTTTTCATTGAAATTGATCAACCTGAATACAAAACCAAAATAGGACTAGAAAAGCACAGCTACTTCAATGCAGGAGTGCTTCTGATTAACATGCGTCAATGGAGAGCACTCAATGTATTAAATATGAGTCTAGAGTGGCTAGAGAAATATAAGGAAATAATAGAGTACCAAGATCAAGACATCCTAAATGGTATATTTAAAGATAAGGTTAAATTTATAAACTCTAGGTTTAACTTTACACCATCTGAGTGTAGATATATAAAAAATATAAAAAATAGAGAAATACAATTTCCGGCTATTATTTATCACTACACGGGGCCTCATAAATTTTGGACAAACAAATGCTCTCATTTAAAAGCAAATTTAGGCTATGCTACACTGAAAGAAATTAGTAAAAAATACCCCAAAACAGCATCAACCTTTGAAGGTGTTGATGCTAAAACAAAAATAAAGAGATTTATAAAAGAGATAAGATATAAGTTCATCTATAAAATATTCTAAAATACCTATCTTATGAAAGAAGTTGTACTACTTAAAAAATATGACTTCTTTGCCCTCTCTTTCTTTGGCAAGTTCTCTCTCCTTCCATTTTTTCTTATTCAGTGCTCTTAAAATATTTTCTTTTACTCGAAAAAACCGTTTTTTCAACTCTTTCTTTGAAAAGTGTTTTTGCAATGTTTTCTTTGCATAGCGTTCAGTATTCTTCTTTCGCTCTTCCTGGAGCCCGCTCGTCAATGTGCTACTTTCTTGATTCAATTGTAATTCCTGTACACAAATTGCAGGGTTAAGTTGATACACCTGATAAAGATCAATATTTATCCATTCATTAAACATGATTTCATCAATCGCCTTAACTTCTTCTACAGTAAGTTTTTCAAATATATGAATAAAGTATCTCGCAGCAGCATTAGAAATAATATACCCCGCAGTGCCAAAGTGTTTAGATTTTAAAATATCAATTTCTCTTTGATGGTAAGGCAATATCTTTTCCTGTTTTTCAAGCTTAACAGGCATCAAAAAGGTTTCTAATCGTAGGATAAAAATCTCTTGAAAATTGAACCGCACTTTGAGCCATTCATCTTCAGCAAGAAACTGTTCGGCATTCTCACCAAGCAAAATATCGTCCTCAAAAAGCGTGATGTAATCTAAATTCTCATCAACACACTTTTTCCACAACATGAAATGACTCATCAAACAGCCTTTCTCTCCCATGGAAAGCTTAGAGGTAGCTGCAACATTGGGAAGATAACGCTGTAAATGATCATTGAGACGCTCAGAAGGTGTAAACGCATCAAAAAATTCAAATGGGATGTTCTGTTGACCGAATTGGTGGATGATGTGATTTCGACGTTTATCCGCAGTGGAAATGCTGATAACAAAGTTTTTATTTTCAATAAAATGCATAAAGAGATATTAAGCTTAGTATTAAACGGTAGGCTATCTTACTCTTTCAGAACAAGGAAATACACATAAAAAATCACTGCAGGCCTGCTCACAGCTTGAACTACAACTATTTTTTCTGTACAATTCCCAGCCTTACACACAAGCGTGCCATTTAAAATGGCGTAATATTAATCTCATGCGGTGTCAGGGATTGCTTTCGCAATTGGCTTGATAGCGGCATGGCTTCAAATTTGAGGTTTTCTATGAAACAAGGTATTCATCCTGAATATAAAGAAATTACTGCAACTTGTTCTTGCGGTAACGTGATCAAAACTCGTTCTACCTTAGGCAAAGACATCAACCTTGATGTGTGCGGTAAATGCCACCCATTCTACACAGGTAAACAACGTGTTGTTGATACCGGTGGTCGTGTTGAACGCTTTAACAGCCGTTTCAAAATTCCAGGAACGAAGTAATCTGAATCTTAACCCTCGCAATTGCGGGGGTTATTTCTATATTAAAACCAGAATTTGTCACAACCTATGCTTCCTACATCTAATTGCCTCCCTTTAGTCTCCGTGCTGATTTGCGCTTATAACACAGAAGCGTATATCGAAGAAGCTGTAAAAGCAGTGCTAAAACAGACATATTCAAATTTGGAAATTATTATCGTTAATGATGGCTCAACAGATAGTACGTTGGATATCCTAACCAATCTAGCATTGCAAGATTCGAGAATAAAAATTATTAATAATGAATATAATAAAGGCTTCATTAATTCACTTAATATAGGAATCCAACATACTAATAGTGAATACATTGCTAGAACTGATGCAGATGATATAACAGATAAACATTGGATTGAAAAAATAATGGGGCAATTACTATCTAACAACGATATTATTGCCATGGGATCATATATATCTATTTTATCTGAAAACAATAGTGGAAAAATTGGTAAACATTATAAAACAGGGGACATTTGGAAAACACCACTAACGCACAGTGAAATTGTAGAGAAAATGTTATTCAAAAATCCAATTCACAACAATACAATGATTGTTAGAAGTAAAGTATTTAAAGAATACAATCTACGATTTGATCCAAATTATAAACACGCTGAGGATTATAAATTTTGGTTTGAAGTAAGCAAATTAGGTAAACTAGCAAATTATCCTGAAGTTTTAGCCTATTATAGATTACATGAATCACAAACCTCATCCTTATACAATATAGAACAAGTAAATACAGCAAAGAAAATACGCAGAGAAATCATTAGTTATTACTTAAAAAGTCTAGAAATACCGTTCTCTATCAACGAAGAAATATCATATACGATGATGGAAGAAATCATAAAAAAATCCAAGAAGATCACCATAAAGAATAAAGACCTATTCTCTTATATTATTTATGAGGGTTATCTATCATTAAAAGAATATAATTTTCCTGGATTTATATCATTCCTTAAATATGGATACAAATTCATGTCTAGTAAACAAACAAGAAGAATTATAAGAAAATTTATTAGACCAAGTAAGTATGAGGCTCCGCTATGAAGAATACATATAATCTTCCCCCAATTTTTGTTATTAGTTTGAAAAACTCTTCCCGCCGGGAATTTATCACAAAACGCCTAAAAGGACTTGGACTGCAATTTGAATTTTTTGATGCGGTTTATGGAAAAGAGTTAAGTGAAGAAGCGCTTGCTCAAGTAGATTACCATTTTTATAAAACGTATAACCCTCTCCCACTGACCCTTGGGGAAATCGGATGTGCAACTAGCCATATCAAGATTTATGAACATATGGTAGAAAATAATATAACATCCGCTATCATCCTTGAAGATGATGCTATCGTTTCTCAATTCTTTAAGGAAATTATTGAAGATATTCTCTCTAAAATTCATCACAGCTATGAACTTGTTTTCTTAGATCATGGTAAAGTTAAAGCATATCCTTTTAAAAAGAAATTAATTGAAGGATATCGATTAGCCCATTACCGTAGCCCTTCAAAAAACTCGAAACGATGCATAATATACGCAACCGCCTATTTAATAACACTTTCCGGTGCTCAAAAATTATTAAATTATGCTTATCCAATAAGAATGCCTGCGGATTATCTAACCGGACTAATACAAAAAACCAAAGTAAATGCTTATGGAGTTGAACCTCCATGCGTTTTCAGAGGTCTTGATGCAGATTCGGAAATTGATCAAATTGAAGATAGACATAACAAATGAACATTAAACAAATTCTTCAGACTATACGTCTATCAATAGGGAAACTTATCTTAGATAAGAAAACGCCTAAGAAATCTACCGCACTTTCTCCTAAGAAAATCCTTTTCTTACGACAGGATGGGAAGATTGGTGATTACATTGTGAGTTCTTTCGTTTTCAGAGAAATTAAGAAATTTAATGCTGAGATTAAAATTGGCGTAGTTTGTACAACAAAAGGCGCCTATTTATTCAAACAAAATCCTCATATTGACCAACTTTACTTTGTGAAGAAACGCAATATTTTTGACTATATAAAATGTGGTTTATCTCTTGCAAAAGAAAGCTATGATGTTGTTATCGATCCAACATTATTAATAAGAAACCGTGATTTACTTTTGTTAAGATTAATCAATGCTAAAAATTATATTGGTTATAAAAAACAAAATTACAAACTATTTAACTTCAGTATTAATCAGGAGCAATTACATTTTTCTGAAGTGTACGCAGAAGCAATAAAATTGTGTGGTGTAGAGAATATTGATATTAGTTACGACATTCCAAATCACAGTGATAAAAAAGAAGATATCGCACATTTCATTAAAGAAAATCATCTTGCTAACTGTATTGCTATCAATTTCTTTGGTGCTGCTAGTTCTAGAAAATTTAAAGAACAAAATATTTGTTTATTTATTGAAAAACTTCAATCAGAAAATAAAAGAGTTTTACTGTTAACTTATCCTGAAGTAACGCCTTTTTTAAAAAGCATTTCAGAAAAATACGCTAACGTATTTGTTTATGAAAAAACCGAAAATATTTTTGATACCATAGCATTACTTCATCATTCTAGTCTGGTTATTTCGCCTGATACTTCTATTGTTCATATTGCCTCAGGCTTAAATAAACAAATCATTGCTTTCTATAAATTAGCTGATAAAGAGAATTTTGCCCACTGGAATCCGAACTGTAAAAACAAAACTCACATTATTAACTTTGTTGAGAATGTTAATGAGATATCTCCAGAGGACATATTGGAAGTTATCAGATAATACCTATCCTTTCTTCTGACACATCGGGCAATAAAAGCTGTTTCGTTGTCCGATAATTAAACTTTCAATTTTTGTACCGCATGTTGGACAAGGTTTGCCTTGGTTGCCGTAAACCAGTAATTCTTGGGCAAAATAACCTGGACGGCCGTCAGGTTGTAGGAAATCTTTGAGTGTCGTTCCGCCTTGTTCAATGGCTTTGGCAAGCACCGATTTAATGGTTTCGACCAAACGCTCACACTGTTTTCGGGTGAGATTCGCGGCAATTTTTAATGGGTGCAATCTGCACAAGAACAAACTTTCATTTGCATAAATGTTGCCGACGCCCACCACCACGGCATTATCCATTAAAAAGGTCTTAAGTGCGGTCGTTTTTTTGCGTGATTTTTTGAAAAGATAGTCTGCGTTAAATTCCTCTGATAGCGGTTCCGGTCCCAGTTTTAAAAACAAATGAAACTCGTCTAACTTTTCCGTCCACAACCAAGCGCCAAAACGGCGCGGATCGTTATAACGCAATAGCCGGCCATTATTCAACACAATATCCAAATGATCGTGTTTATCAACCGGGCAGTCATGCGGTACGATTCTTACAGTTCCCGACATCCCTAAGTGCCCGATGATATAGCCTTTTTCGGTATGAATGATAAGGTATTTGGCGCGGCGACTCAGATCCAGAATTTTTACTTGATGCAATGTCGCTAATTCCGGTGATACTGCCCAGCGGAGTTTCGGCTGACGTACCTCGATTTTTTCAATCACGTAATCTTTCAAATAAGGGCTCACACCACGCAGTGCGGTTTCGACTTCAGGTAGTTCAGGCATTCTCTTTCTCCGATGGCCACTGGATATAAAAAAACCCGAACAATGTCGGGTTTTTCAATTCGCGCAAAATTATTTGATTTTTGCTTCTTTATAAATAACGTGTTTACGCACAACTGGATCAAATTTTTTGATTTCCATTTTTTCAGGCATATTACGTTTGTTTTTATCAGTTGTGTAGAAGTGACCAGTCTCTGCTGTAGAAACTAAACGGATTTTCTCACGAGCGCCTTTAGCTGCCATGTTTTAGCTCCTTAGATTTTTTCGCCACGAGCACGGATTTCAGCTAAAACTGCATCAATGCCTTTTTTATCAATAATACGCATACCTTTTGCAGTTAAGCGTAATGTTACGAAACGGTTTTCACTTTCAACCCAGAAACGGTGAGTGTGAAGGTTAGGAAGAAAACGACGACGAGTCGCGTTCATTGCGTGAGAGCGGTTGTTACCCACTGCCGGACGCTTGCCTGTTACTTGACAGACTCTAGACATATTAATCTCCAATAATGAAATTTAAGCTCGAGCTTACGGTTCGGAATATTTCAAAAATAACTTTTTGAATGACCTCGTCAGGTCGTATAACCCGACCCGCATACTATATTAAAGGTCGTGCATTATACTCACTTTATATTGCATTCTCAAGCCTAAATCCTGAATTTGCTGACATTAAAACGAAAATTTATCCCAAAGTGCGGTGCGTTTTAGAGAAGATTTTGTTCCGCAAAGGAAAAATAATCGCCTTTGCCAATCACAAAATGATCCAGCACACGGATTTCCATCAACTCTGCTGCCTGCTTGATCGCCTGTGTAATTTGTCGGTCGGAAAAACTGGGTTCTGCCACACCGGAAGGATGATTATGTGCCAAAATAATCGCTGCCGCATTGCACGCCAAGGCTTCCTTGATGACTTCGCGCGGATACACCATCGCTTTATTAATTGTGCCGAGAAACAAGCGCTCCTGCTTAATCAGCCGATGTTGGTTATCCAAGAAAAGCACTAAAAAAATTTCGCGTTCCGTATTTTCCAACTCCGTCTGTAGATACATTTTTACGGCATCTGATGAACTGAAACAATAGCCTTCTTTAAGTTCCGCCAATAAATAACGACGTGTCATTTCCGTGCAAGCTTGCAACTGAATAAACTGCGTAATGCCAATGCCTTTCATCGCACAAAACTGCTTTTGATCGGCGCTAATAAGCCCTCGCAACGAGCCAAAATGCTGCAACACATTTTTCGATAATTCCATCACCGGGCAACCTTTAATGCCCGTACGCAAGAAAATGGCCAAAAGTTCAGCATCAGTCAGTGTGGCGACTCCATATTTTAAGAGTTTTTCCCTTGGCATTAAGGCTTCATCCATTTCTTTAACCTCGCAAAAAATAACAGATGCGCTATTCATTCACAGCGCATCGTAAAATCCAAAAAGTACATTTAAAAGATGGGATTGAGATCGCAAAATAAGATTTTTGATTAAATCATAATTCAAGTAGAATAAGCGGATTCATCTCCGAGTCAGTCAATTCATGGGATTCAAGCATGATTAATCTAGAAAATAAACGCATTGTTGTGGGCATTACTGGTGGCATTGCTGCGTACAAAACCATCGAATTAATTCGTTTATTACGCAAAGCCAATGCGCAGGTTCGCGTGGTGCTCACGCCTGCCGCTGCAGAATTTGTAACCCCACTCACCTTGCAAGCAATTTCCGGCAATGCCGTGGCACAATCGTTATTGGATCCGCAAGCAGAACTGGCAATGGGACATATTGAATTGGCGAAATGGGCGGATGCCGTATTAATCGCGCCAGCCAGTGCTGATTTTATTGCGCGCTTAACTGTTGGTATGGCGAACGATTTACTTTCCACGATTTGCCTTGCCACCAGTGCACCGATTTTTCTTGCGCCGGCGATGAATCAGCAAATGTATCGCCAAGCAATAACACAGCAAAACCTGACCGCACTTTTAAGCCGTGGCATACAACTTATCGGCCCGAACAGTGGCGAACAGGCATGTGGCGATGTGGGGGCCGGGCGAATGTCCGAACCGTCTGAAATTTTCACCGCACTTTGTCATCATTTTACCGTGCAGCAAGATTTAGTTGGCATCCACGTTGCCATTACAGCGGGCCCAACACGTGAAGCCATCGATCCGGTTCGTTACCTTTCCAATCACAGTTCCGGCAAAATGGGCTTTGCCATTGCAGAGGCCTTTGCTAACCGTGGCGCAAAGGTGACGCTAATTGCCGGCCCGGTGAATCTCACCGCCTCACCCAATATTCATCGTATTAATGTCACTTCCGCGCAAGAAATGTGGCAAACCGCCTTAGAAAGTGCGGTCAAAAATCACATTTTTATTGGTTGTGCTGCGGTGGCGGATTACCGTATTGCGGATATCGCTGATCAAAAAATCAAAAAATCGGCTGAAGAAATGACGTTAAAACTTGTTAAAAATCCAGACATCATCGCTGATGTAGCGCATCTTACGGAAAAGCGCCCGTTCACGGTGGGGTTTGCAGCGGAAACGCAGAATGTGGCCGATTACGCAAAAGATAAACTGACACACAAAAATTTGGATATGATTTGTGCCAATGATGTTTCCGGTGGGCAAGTGTTCGGACAAGATCACAATGCACTACACCTCTTTTGGAAACAGGGCGAAAAAGCCTTACCGCAGGCAGATAAAAATACCTTGGCAGACGCCTTAGTCAGTGAAATTATGGCGCGTTACCGTCATAAAAAACACCGCAAAAAACTACCGCACTTTATTAAAGACATGACAGATTTTGTGAAAGGAAAAGATCATAATGAAAAAAATTGACGTCAAAATTTTAGATAGCCGTCTTGGCAACGAATTTCCCCTACCAACGTATGCCACCGAAGGCTCCGCAGGATTGGATTTACGTGCGCTCCTAGACAATGGCATTGAAATTCAACCGGGTGAAACCAAATTAATTCCCACCGGGCTGTCTATTTATATTGCCGATCCGAATTTAGCTGCCGTCATTTTACCGCGCTCCGGTTTAGGCCATAAACACGGTATCGTGCTGGGCAATTTAGTCGGTTTAATCGATTCTGATTATCAAGGTCCGCTCATGGTTTCCGTGTGGAATCGTGGCAATGAGCCGTTCAAAATTGAAGTAGGCGATCGCATCGCGCAATTAGTCTTTGTGCCCGTTGTGCAAGCGGAATTTAATATCGTCAACGAATTTAATGCCACAGAACGCGGCGAAGGCGGTTTCGGCCATTCAGGTAAACACTAATGGAACAAACCAATAAACGCAGTATTAAAGAACGCCGCCAACAAGTGTTGACGGTGCTCACGCATATGTTGCATTCCGAACGCGGCATGGAGCGTATGACAACGGCGCGTTTAGCCGCGGAAGTGGGCGTGTCAGAAGCGGCGTTATACCGTTATTACCCGAGCAAAACCAAGATTTTTGAAGCCTTAATTGAGAATATCGAAAGCACATTGCTGAATCGTATTTCACAATCGATCAAAAATGAAACCAATACCATGCAACGGGTAAAAGACATTCTGCAGATGATCTTGGATTTTGCCCGTAAAAATCCCGGTTTAACTCGGGTGTTAACGGGTCATGCGTTGATGTTTGAAGATGCCAAACTACAAGCCCGCGTTGCCACCTTTTTTGACAGGCTGGAATTACAGTTTGTGAATATTCTGCAAATGCGAAAATTGCGCGAAGGGCGCGGATTTAACATGGACGAACGCATTATCGCTGCACACCTCGTCACCCTCTGTGAAGGACAGTTTATGCGCTATGTGCGTTCCAACTTCCGACACACACCCAATCAAGGGTTTAGCCAGCAATGGCAGCTCATTGAAAGCTTATTTGCATAATTTATTTATTTAGGTAATATGTCGTGATTATTCCTTGGCAAGAACTGGCGGAAGATACTTTAATTAATATCGTGGAAAGCGTCATTTTACGTGAGGGAACCGATTATGGTTCACATGAACAGACTTTCGAACAGAAAAAGAAAGCGCTACTAAACAAAATCCGCCAAGGAAGTGCGGTGATCGTTTGGTCTGAATTACATGAATCTATCGATATAAAAGATAAAACGGAATTTTTTAGATAAACTTTTTTAGTTTTTCATTGTTAGTTGGAGGTTTTCGTCGTGCAGGAACAAAGCGCACAAATTACAACGCCATCAACGGATCCAACCCTTGATTGGTTTTTATCTCATTGCCATATTCATAAATATCCTTCTAAAAGCACATTAATCAATGCAGGTGAAAAGGCTGAAACCTTATACTATTTAATTCAAGGTTCCGTTTCCGTTTTAGTGAAAGATGAAGATGGCAAAGAAATGATCCTGACTTATCTAAGCCAAGGCGATTTCTTCGGAGAAGCCGGTTTATTTGAAGAAGAGCAGCGTCGTTCCGCCTGGATCAAAGCCAAAGCGGCTTGTGAAGTTGCTGAAATCTCCTACCGTAAATTCCGCCAATTAATTCAAGTTAACCCTGAAATTCTGATGCTCCTTACCGCACAGTTGGCACGTCGTTTACAAAACACCTCACGCCAAGTCAGTAACTTGGCTTTCTTGGATGTTACCGGACGCATTGCTCAAACCTTGTTAAATTTAGCCAAAATGCCGGAAGCCATGACCCATCCTGACGGGATGCAAATTAAAATTACGCGCCAGGAAATCGGTCAAATGGTAGGCTGTTCACGAGAAACCGTTGGACGCATTTTAAAAATGCTAGAAGATCAACATCTCATTTCAGCCCATGGCAAGACCATCGTTGTTTATGGGACCCGTTAAAAACACAATAAAATAAGACCGCACTTTAGTTAAAGTGCTAAAGTTTGCGTCTAACATACTGAATAAAGAACACAAAAAAGGTCTGAAAACTCAGACCTTTTTTATTTAATAAGCGTTAATTAACGCATTGTGACAAACTCTTCCGAGCCTGTTGGGTGAATAGCCACTGTATTGTCAAAATCCGCTTTTGTCGCGCCCATTTTAATAGCAACAGCAAAACCTTGGATCATTTCGTCCACGCCAAAACCGATACCATGTAAGCCCACGATTTTTTCCTCTTTACCAACGCACACCAATTTCATGCGGCAAGCTTGTCGGTGTTGGGTGACAGCCGTGTACATGGAAGTAAAAGAAGATTTATACACTTTCACATTTTCCGCACCATATTGTTCAATGGCTTGTGGTTCGGTTAATCCGACAGTACCAATTGGCGGATGACTGAACACCACGGACGGCACTAAATTGTAGTCTAAATGTTCGTTCGGTTTATGGTTAAACAGGCGTTCGGATAAACGACGTCCTGCTGCGACTGCCACCGGCGTGAGTTCAATGCCGCCTTCAATAATATCACCTACCGCATAAATGCCCGGCACATTGGTGTTTTGGTATTTATCTACCTTGATGAAACCACGCGCACTCGCTTCTACGCCGGCGGCGTGTAAATTAATTTTATCGGTTGTCGGTTCACGCCCAATCGCCCAAATCAGGCAATCGATGGTTTGCTCACGACCGTCTTCAAGGTGAAGCGTTACTGAACCGTCTGCATTTTTCACCACCTCTTTTGGAATGGCATGGGTGTGTAACGTAATGCCGTCTTGTTGCATGGATTCCACTAAGGTTTCCACCATCATTGGATCAAAATTACGCAACGGCGCGTGTTTACGCACAAATAAATGGGTTTCCACACCAAGACTGTTCAAGACGCCTGCCAACTCCACGGCAATATAACCTGCGCCGACAACAGCTGTGCGTTTAGGCAGCTCGGTTAACGCAAAAACGCCATCAGAATCAATACCGTATTCCGCGCCTTTTATTGCAGGAATACTTGGACGTCCGCCGGTAGCAATCAAGATATGATCTGCTGTCACTTGTTCGGTGGAACCATCGGCGAAAGTCACTTCAAGGATATTTTTATTGACAAATTTGGCAAAGCCACGAATCACATCCACGTTATTTTTTGCCAACACGTTATCGTATGAGGTATGAATGCGGGAAATATAGGCTTGACGGCTTTCCACTAACTTAGCGAAATCAAATTTTTTGACGTCCACATCAAAACCGTAATCCGGTGCATAATGATGGATGGCTTCCGCAATTTGTGCGCCGTAGAACATCACTTTTTTCGGCACGCAACCCACATTAACACAGGTTCCGCCTAAATGTTTTGCTTCAATAATGGCACATTTTTTGCCATAACTTGCTGCACGGTTAATGGAAGCAATTCCACCGCTGCCACCACCGATGGCAATGTAATCATAATGTCTGGTCATACTCTTTTCCTTATTAATAAATTGGGCGCTATTCTGCCCAAAGGATGCTCACAAATCAAACAAATAGGATAAATCGGTCTAATCGGTATTATCTTATGCTGGCGTCATCTTATTCAGGTGTAATCCAGTTTACCGACCAACTGCCGGTACCTTGCGGCACAAGTGCGGTGGTTAAATACGGCAAAATGGATTTCATCTGTTGTTCCAACATCCAAGGGGGATTCACCACAATCATACCGCTGGCTGTCATGCCACGTTGATCAGAATCCGGGCGCACCGCCAATTCAATTTGCAAAATTTTACGAATGCCTGTGGCTTCTAAGCCTTTTACAATCCGTTTGGTTTGATGACGTAACACCACCGGATACCAAATGGCATACACACCGGTCGCAAAACGTTTGTAACCTTCTTCAATGGCTTTCACCACCAAATCATAGTCTTCTTTCAGTTCATAAGGCGGATCAATCAGCACTAAGCCACGACGCTCTTTCGGCGGTAATGTGGCTTTGACTTGCTGAAAGCCATTACCGATTTTCACCGTTACATTTTCAAATTCTTTGAAATTATTGCGTAATAACGGAAATTCGCTTGGGTGCAGTTCCATCATCAGCGCACGATCCTGTGGGCGCAATAAATTCGCTGCCAACAAAGGGGAACCGGCGTAATAGCGCAATTCCTTGCCGCCATAGTTGAGTTTTTTAATCAGTGCCACATACCGCGCCACTTCCGGCGGTAAATCCTCTCGCTCCCACAAACGACCGATTCCATCTACATATTCAGCCGTTTTCTCCGCTTCTGCGCTAAATAAACGATAACGTCCCGCACCTGAATGGGTATCTAAATAATAAAAACCTTTATCTTTCTGTTGCAGACTTTCAATAATCAGCATTAACACGATATGTTTCAACACATCCGCATGATTACCTGCGTGAAAACTATGACGATAACTGAGCATAATTCCTACTTATAAAACGTTAAATAAAATGACCGCACTTTTCCCCAAAAAGGAAGCCCGACAGCTGCCGGGCTTCAAAAACAAGTCTCGGTCTAGAATAATTCTTCCCGTTGTCCACCCGGTGCGCCGCCTTCCTGCAGATCGCTAGGTACATAATAACCACGTTCTTCCACATAAGCTCGGGTCGGCTCGGTGCCTTTAATAAAGTATTCGACACGTCCACCACCAGATAATAATCCGGAACGCGGATCAATGTTTTTCTCGACAATATTTGCCGGGGTCGGCAACGTGCGTTCAGGCACCTCTTTCAAAATGGTCTTCATGTAGCTAATCCATGCCGGCATCGCACTTTTCGCACCGGCCTCTCCGCGACCTAAATCGAATTTATTGTCATCAAAACCAATATACACAGCCGTCGTTAAGTTCGCGCCAAATCCGGCATACCACGCCACTTTGGAGTTATTGGTCGTCCCGGTTTTGCCACCAATATCTTTACGCTTGATCTCATTTGCCATGCGCCAACTGGTGCCTTTCCAATCCAATCCTTGTTCACCATAAATCGCCGTATTTAATGCGCTACGAATTAAGAACGCCAATTCACCGCTAATGACACGTGGTGCATACTCGACTTGCGAGCTGTTGGTTTTTGCTTGCGCCATGAAATTTAAATTTTCCTCTTTCACAGCATCAACGCGCGGCTGCAATTCCGGAATATCCGGCACAGTTTCACCTTGATCCACTTCTTCGCCGTTCGTGGAATCATCGCTGCGTTTCAAATCGTCAGCCATGGTCAAATCGGTATTCTTGAAACCATCTAATTTTTCCGTTTCGCCGTAAATGACAGGAATACTGTCGCAAGTTGGGCAGGCGACTTTAGGGTTGGCCACAAAAATTTCCTTGCCGGTATTATCTAAGATTTTATTGATAATATAAGGATCAACCAAATAACCACCGTTATCGAATACTGCGTAACCACGCGCCATTTCAAGCGGCGTAAAGGAAGCCGCTCCTAATGCAAGTGCTTCACTGGCAAAATACTGATCTCGTTTAAAGCCAAAACGTTGCAAGAAATCCGCAACAAACTCGACACCGGCCATTTGCATGGAGCGAATGGCAATCATGTTTTTAGATTGGCCTAGTCCCACACGTAAACGTAAAGGACCATCATAACGATCCGGTGAGTTTTTCGGACGCCATTCCTTTTGACCAGGCTTTTTCAACACAAGCGGTGTATCTTGTAACACACTAGATAAGGTCAACCCTTTTTCCAATGCTGCCGCATAAATGAACGGTTTAATTGAAGAACCCACCTGCACTAATGATTGTGTTGCACGGTTAAACTTACTTTGTTCAAAACTGAAACCACCCACAATCGCTTCAATGGCGCCATTGTCACTATTTAAAGAAACCAACGCCGAATTGGCACGTGGAATTTGTCCCAAGACCCATTCGCCTTTGTCGTTTTTACGCAGCCAAATTTGCTCACCTGTTTTCACCGGAGCAGACTGCCCCGTCCAGCGCATTGCACTGCTTGGCAACGTTATTTTCTCACCGGATGCCAATAAAAGCTCTGCACCGGCTTTAGACACATTCATGACGGCAGCCGGAATAAAAGGCTCAGAATTTGGTAACTTTCTCAGAAAACCAATAATAGTGTCATTATCCCAAGAGGCTTCGCCTTTTTTCCATAAGGGTTCACCACCACGATAACCATGACGCATATCGTAAGCGATTAAATTATCGCGCACCGCTTTTTGTGCCGTTTCCTGATCTTTGGAAAGCACCGTGGTGTACACTTTATATCCTTTGGTATATGCGTCTTCTTCACCGAAACGTTTTACCATTTCCTGACGCACCATTTCTGTGACGTAATCAGCACGAAAATCCAATTGCGCACCGTGATAGCTGGCGACAATCGGTTCTTTCAACGCAGCATCATACTCTTCTTGAGAAATATATTTTTGATCCAACATACGCCCCAATACTACATTACGGCGCTCTAACGCACGTTTCGGGGAAAAAAGCGGATTCATCGTGGAAGGTGCTTTCGGCAAACCTGCAATCACCGCCATTTCGGACAAAGTCAGTTGATTTAATTCTTTACCAAAATAGGTTTTTGCCGCGGCTGCCACACCATAAGAGCGGTATCCCAAATAAATTTTATTTAGGTAAAGCTCAAGAATTTCATTTTTATCCAGCGCATTTTCGATCTCTATAGCTAAAATCGCCTCTTTGGCTTTACGAATCAAACTTTTTTCCGGCGTTAAGAAGAAGTTACGCGCCAACTGTTGCGTGATGGTACTCGCCCCTTGGGAAGCGCCACCTTTACTGATCGCCACCATCACGGCACGGCCGATCCCGATCGGGTCTAGCCCATGGTGTTCATAAAAACGGCTGTCTTCCGTCGCCAATACCGCATCAATTAACTTTTGCGGCACATCATTTAATTTCACCGGAATACGACGCTGTTCGCCTACTTCGCCAATCAACTTCCCGTCAGAAGTATAAATTTGCATTGGCTGTTGCAACTCAACAGTTTTCAATGTTTCCACATCCGGCAAATCGGATTTTAGCTGCACATAGACAACACCCACAGCGATACAACCCAAAATGAACAACGTTAATAAGGAACTTAATATTAATTTTGCGATCCGCATCGAAAAATTCTCACTTAGTTAAAGGCAATAAAAGGAATTAAAAATATAGTGGCTAAGTATAAAGACTACGCAACAAAAACGACAGTAAATATTGCAAACAAGGATACTTCATGTTCATCAGACATCAGCCTGCCATTCAAGTCGGCCTTTGCTACCATCCACAACATATCGATGTTCTTTGGTTTGATTCACAAAACCAAGCTCAGTTTTTACAATGTCACGAACTTGATTTACTGACGCTCTCCTCCACGTTAAATCAGAAATTAAATCAATCACCGAGAAGAGCAAACTATAAATACATCACTGCCATTATGCCGCAGCATATCTGGCAAAAGAGTCTTATTCTGCCGCAGAATCTAAACACCCAAGAATGTGAACAACAGTGTCATTTTACCCTTACCCATGAATTACCGATTCCACTTGATGAGGTTTGGTACGACTATACCGCCACGCCGCTAAAACAAGGATTTCGTTTAGATATTTTCGCCATTAGACAACAAATTGCTAAAAACTATTTAAATCAATTTATTCCCTTGCAAATTGATGTGTTAGATAGCGTTGCTAAAGCTGTTTTACGCGCAAGCGAATATATTTTACAGCAACCATTACCGATCGACGTCTTAGTGTTGTACCAAGACGAAAGCGGCGCATTAGCGATTCACCAAAAACGACAACAAACCCAAACACTGTTTCAAACGGACGGAAATTTGACCGCACTTTTTGAGCAATATTGCCAGCGTTATGATGAAAAATCGGAAAAAGTGTTCTATTACAGCACTGAATCCACACCATACATTGCATCAGACTGGGTGGAAATAAACACCGCCCTTCCTTTTATCGCCCTTGGCAATGCTCTATGGCAACAAGAAACGTTACAAAAATCCACCGCACTTTTTGATGTTAAAGCGCCATCTTTAGAGAAAATGACATGAAAAAAGACATGAATTTGTTGCCTTGGCGCATTAAACAGCTTCGACAGAAAAATCGGCGTTTGTTGGTTACTCTATTTATTGGGGCAACCTTGTGTACGATCGGCACATTATTACTCACCCATTTTGCGGAAGACTATACCGACAATGCGGGCAAAGCACAGTTGCAATACACCACTTACCAACAAGAATTACAGGCGACACAGCAACAGATTCAACAATTTCGCCACAGTCATGCGCAATTGGAAATCCTTCAGGAAATACCCAAAGAAGCACTTTTTTCTTTGTTAAATCAATTAGCTGAGTTTCCACTTACGCAAGGCGAATTAACAGAATTACACCTCAATACCGAACATCTTATGCTCAAGGGATATGCTGAAAACCAAGAAGAGTTTTCTCGCCTCAATGGATATCTCTCCGCACAACCGTTATTTCGCGAAGTTAATCTGGTGGAATTTAAACCACAAGCGCAAGAACTGCGTTTCCAATTTGATGTAAAGATAAAAACAACACCATGAATTTCAGACAAAAACTTACCGAGACATTGGTCCATTGGCACCGTTTACATCCCTGGAAACAACACTCCACGTTATTTTTCCTCGGCGGATTTATCCTCTCTTTCCCCTTGCAACATTATTGTCAACAACGTGCTCACATGACACATATGGAGCAACAATTACAAACGCAACGGGAAAGTTTGGCACATCAACAAAAACTTTTAGCAGCCCTAAAAGAGAAAGCAGCAACGCAATTACTCACACCGGCGCTGGCAGCCAAACTGCCGCCGATAAATCAACAAATCCAACAACTTGCTCAACGTTTGCAAATCGTACAAAGCCAGTGGGATTTCCATCAAAAGCCCTTACTCAGGCTACAACTTCAAGGTCATTTCAAAGATTTATATTCATTTTTGACCGCACTTTTAAACGCGAACACAGAATTGGAACTCGTGGAATGGCAAGTGCTGAAAAGCGATGAAACCAATGAAACCTCATCCATTCAAACAGCACTTTTATTTCAATTAAATAGCAAAGGAAACTAAGGAAAAACGAATGCGAGAACCACTTTTATACTTAATCTTGGGCACTTTGCTCTGCTTACCCGCAGCAGCGAATGATCCATTTGATAAAACACAACGTCATCACACCAAACCAGAACATGTCCAAAAGCAAGGTCAAGCGCTTGAGCATTCATGCCAAACAGGGCTTTTCCCAAACACGCCTTTTGCTCAAATTCAGATTGTCGGCATCATTCAACAACAAAAAGATTGGCAACTTATTTTACAAGCCGACCAGCAGGTTCATTTGGCGAACGTCAGTGATGTCATCGCCACAGAAGCAATCAAAATAGACCATATCACCAAACAGCAAATTACGTTTCTGCGCAGAGAAAACAATCAACATTGTGAACCGACTCTCCCGTTTAATGTGCAGTTTTAAATCATTGTAAGGAAATATCATGCAATCGCTTTTTCTCAAGATCTTAAAGTGCGGTCTGTTTTTCGGATGTTTTTTCACGTTCACCGTGCACGCCGAACAACATCAAACCTTTTCCATTCAACTCAAACAAGCGCCTTTAGTGCCGACCTTACAACAACTTGCGCTAGCGCAAAATGTTAACTTGCTGATTGACGACGAATTACAAAGCACACTGACATTAAAGTTAGATAATGTAGATTTAGATCAGCTCTTTCGTTCCGTTGCCAAAATCAAACAATTAGATTTATGGCAGGAAGAGGGCATTTATTATTTAAGTAAGCGCGATACCGCTGCCAAATTTGCCGGCAATATGCCGGAACCTCAAGCCATTGCATCCCTACCCTCAGAGGAAGAAACATCGCTCGCAACTGCCACTATTAAACTGCACTTTGCCAAAGCTTCTGAAGTCATGAAATCACTCACCGGCGGTAATGGGTCGATGTTATCACCGAACGGCAGCATCACCTTTGATGATCGTAGCAATCTCCTATTGATTCAAGATGAACCGAAATCTATCGCCAATTTGAAGAAATTAATTAAGGAATTGGATAAACCCATTGAACAAATCGCCATAGAAGCACGCATTGTCACCATCAACGCTGAAAGTTTGAAAGATTTAGGCGTACGTTGGGGAATTTTCAACCCAACGGAAAACGCCCACAAAATCGGAGGCAGTCTGGCAGCGAACGGATTTGATAATATTGCGAATCAATTAAACATAAATCTTCCCGCTGCCACGACACCCGCCGGTTCTCTTGCGTTACAAGTGGCCAAAATCAACGGGCGACTTTTAGACTTAGAATTGACCGCACTTGAGCGGGAAAACAATGTGGAGATTATCGCCAGCCCTCGTTTGCTCACCACTAACAAGAAAAGTGCCAGCATTAAGCAAGGGACGGAATTGCCTTACATTATGGTGAATGAAAAAAGCGGGACACAAAGCGTAGAATTTCGCGAAGCCGTATTAGGCTTAGAAGTCACACCTCACATTTCCTTGGATAAGCAAATTCTGTTGGATTTAATTGTCAGTCAAAACGCCCCGGGCAGCCGCGTAGCATACGGTTTAGGCGAGGTGGTTTCCATTGATAAACAAGAAATTAATACGCAAGTTTTCGCCAAGGATGGAGAAACGATTGTACTTGGTGGCGTCTTTCACGACACCATTACCAAAAGCTTAGACAAAGTGCCATTACTGGGAGATATTCCCGGCATTAAACATTTATTTAGCAAAGAAAGTGATCGCCACCAAAAGCGGGAATTAGTGATCTTCGTTACGCCACATATTTTACGCCCCGGTGAGACATTGGAAAACTTAAAAGGCAAACAGTCAACAGAGAGAAAGAACAAGAATAAAGAAAAATCTAAGACGGCACAAAACACACCTAAAAAGACGATAAGGCCATAGTTCATTTTGTTTTAACACAGTATACACGAAATAAATCGTCTGTTTAGGTTGAAAAGAATGGCGATTTATTGAGATAATCTCGTGCAATTTTGGGGTGATCTTTTCAATTTTATTCAAAACTTTCACACGGCCACATGAATCATCACTTGCGGTCGTTTCTTATTTTCTAAAAGATCACATTTTTTCCGATGACATAAATTTAAGATGAATAACAATGGCAGAAAAACGTAATATTTTCCTCGTGGGGCCTATGGGGGCAGGTAAAAGCACCATCGGTCGCCAACTTGCACAACTACTTAACATGGATTTTGTCGATACCGATGCAGAAATTGAAGAACGCGCCGGTGCCGACATCGGTTGGATTTTTGATGTTGAGGGTGAAGAAGGATTCCGTAAAAGAGAAGAACGCCTCATTAATGAATTAACACAGCGTCAAGGCATTGTATTATCTACCGGTGGTGGTGCAGTGTTATCAAAAGACAACCGCAATCATCTTTCCGCGCGCGGCATTGTGATTTACCTCGAAACCACCGTGGATAAACAATATCAACGCACACAGCGAGACAAAAAACGTCCGTTATTGCAAGATGTGACCGATCCGCGCCAAGTGTTGGAAGACTTAGCTAAAGTGCGCAATCCGCTCTATGAAGAAGTGGCGGATATCACCCTACCAACTGACGAGCAAAGTGCCAAAGTTATGGCGACACAAATTATCAACCTGATTGACAACTACAATGGTTAATACAAACGGTTAAATACTTCAAAGGCAAAGTAAATGTTGTGTGTAAATGTTGAATTAAAAGAAAGAAGCTACCCGATTCATATCGGTGCCGGATTGCTCACGAATACCGATTGCTATCCGCTACAATCCGGCAATAAAGTCATGATCGTGACCAATCCAACTGTTGCACAACATTATCTTTCCACCGTGACAGGCACCTTAGAAAAAATCGGTTGTCTTGTTGAGCATGTGTTATTGCCGGACGGCGAACAATACAAGACACTGGATTCTTTGAACCTGATTTTCACCGCACTTTTAAAAGCCAACCACGGACGCGACACTACGATCGTGGCATTAGGCGGCGGTGTGATCGGTGATGTGGCAGGCTATGCCGCAGCAAGTTATCAACGTGGCGTACGTTTTATTCAAATTCCAACGACGTTATTAGCCCAAGTGGATTCTTCCGTGGGCGGCAAAACGGCGGTAAACCACGAATTAGGCAAAAACATGATCGGTGCGTTTTATCAACCCACCGCCGTGATTGTCGATACACTCACCTTAAATACCTTACCCAAACGTGAAGTCAATGCAGGCTTAGCCGAAGTCATAAAATATGGGGCGATTTTAGACTTCCCCTTTTTCCAATGGCTTGAGCAGCACATTGATGACTTAGTCGCCCTTGACCAAAACGCATTACAACAATGTATCGCCCGTTGTTGCCAATTAAAAGCGGATATTGTGGCGCGCGATGAAACGGAAAAAGGTGATCGTGCACTATTAAATCTTGGCCACACATTCGGCCATGCCATCGAGACTCATTTAGGTTACGGCAACTGGTTACACGGCGAAGCGGTAGCCACCGGCTGTATGATGGCCGCGGCGTTGTCTGAAAAATTAGGCGATTTAACACCGCATGATGTCGTACGGTTAGAAAAACTTTTAGCGCGCGCCAATTTGCCAACCGTTTCACCGGATGGCATGACCGCACAAGATTATCTGCCGCTGATGATGCGTGATAAAAAAGTGCTAAATGGCAAATTGCGTTTGGTGCTCCTTAAAGCGCTCGGCCAGGCTTATGTGGCGACAGACATTCCACAAGAACAGGTGATTGACGCCATCAATCGCTGTACGCAAGTTGACTAATCACCATGCCTAAACCTGCTAAAGCTACGACATCAACACACAAAACTAAAAGTCGCCCTTTTCTCAAATGGGCGGGTGGTAAATATCGTCTCACAGACGAAATCAATCGCTTATTGCCAAAACGCAAACACTGTTTAGTCGAACCCTTTGTCGGCGCCGGTGCGGTATTTCTCAACAGCCATTTCGAACGCTACATTCTGGCAGACATCAACCCCGATCTAATCCACTTATTCAATATCGTCAAACAGGATGTTGAAGGCTACATCCAAGCGTGCAAACCGGTTTTCTTTCACCCTGATGCCAACACAGAAAGTTATTACTACACCAAGCGTAAAGAATTTAATCAAAGTACCGATGTATTCCAACGCGCCGTATTATTTCTGTATTTAAATCGTTTTGGCTTTAACGGCTTGTGTCGCTACAACGCCAAAAACGAATTTAATGTGCCTTTTGGTGCTTACAAAACCCATTATTTCCCGGAAGAAGAACTCCGTTTTTTTGCCGCTAAAGCACAAAGTGCGGTCTTTATTTGCGCCGATTTTCAACAAACCTTCCAAATAGCGGATGAAGACTGCGTCATTTACTGCGACCCCCCCTATGCGCCAATTTCACAAGACAGCAATTTCACCAATTATTCAGGCAATGAATTTTCCATCGCCCACCAGCGCGATCTTGCCAACCTTGCCAAAGACACCATAAAACAACGCAACATCCAAGTGGTGATTTCCAATCACGACACACCATTTACCCGAGAAATCTACCAAGGCGCGAAAATCCGCCGTTTAAAAGTGCAACGCTCCATCAGCCAAGCGCCACATAAGCGAATTAAAGTACGGGAACTGATCGCAATATTCAAAACAGAAAAATATGCTGAGAAATAACCGCACTTTTGCACTAAAATACACCGACTTTACGCTACAAAAAACAAAGGGTCTGACATAACATCAGACCCTTTTGATTGTTTATTTTACTCTTTAAAAAGGTTGTTTCTATATAACGAGAGAATGCAAAAATAAAACCCTAATTATTTCAATTTGTTGCAATCAAATATTGATACTTACCTTAAAAATACGTAAAAATAACACCGATAACAGAGTAATTATGTCATTATATTTTACAATATTAACGTAAAATTTTTACACATTGCTTTCAAGAGCCAACCATTTATGTTCTCTGTTTTACTTTTTGAGAATAAAAACAGAGGACTTCTATACTTTGTTGTAAATAATTCTCTTGAATAAATTTCTGTTTTATAGCTATGCTCTATTTTTGAGTTTCAAATGTAATATGGATCTGTCAAAATTGACAACTCCATAAATTATAAATAATATTCTTATTCTTTGTTTAATCTAACAAGAAAATGCTTAAATTGTTCTTCGTCGTTATCCAACTTTCCGAAAAAAAACTCATCAATTTGCTCAATTAACGGAACAGCTGTTTGTAATATTTCTTCTCCTTTTTTGTTTAAAATAACAACTTTTGCTCTTGTATCTCTTGAATGTTCTTTTCTTTTCACAAAATCATGTTTTTCCAATAAACTCAATATTTGAGATACCGTCATGACATCTATCTCTGAGAGTTTTGAAATCATAACTTGTGTAACTTCATTGTCATTTTGTGATAGATAAGCAAGAGAAGCTAAAACAACAAATTGAGGGTGTGTCAAATTTATTTTCTTTAACTCTTTTTTTATCATAAGATGCCATTTATTGTACACCCTCATGAACAACAATCCTGTTGATTTTTCTGAATTGTCTTTATATTTTGATGTAAACAAACAGCAATCACCTTATTTTTCCAAACGATTTTTTAGAATAAATATAGACTGAGGAACATCTGAAAAAACTTGTTTTAAAAATTCCAAATGTTGCTCATCCTCACTATCTAAAATCACAGTGTGTTTTATATTCACGCTTCCGTCATTATTATCAAGTATTTGATGACCAAAAAGAATATCTCCGAACGGAGTTTCTGTTTTATCCCAAAATTCTTCAAAAGGTTTTACAAGAGTAAGCTGATATTCCATAGGAGGCATTCCTTCAAGCTCCATAGTTCCGCATGAACCAGTCTCAAATTTACCTTTCAATGTAATGTTTTTTAAATCCTCTTCCCAATCATACCATTTTTCAATATTTGCATAGTACTCCCATGCATCTTCTTTTGCAGCTTTGATTTTCAAACTAAAACTAAATTCCATTGTAATTTCTCCTCTAACTATAGGTGTGCTTATTATAAGTCAACTTACAATTTTGTCAATAAAATTTCTACTTGGAATACTATTCTTTAGTTTTTCTAAATGACAGAATAATTTTTCTCAATCTTTTAAGTCCCCCTACAGACTGTGCACCTCTATTCTTTTCCTAAATATAGTTGAAACCGAATCAGTCAGCCTGAAAAAGAGGGGGAAAATGAAATTGTCTTTCGCACGACATGTCAGGAAGTTTGACGGGAGTTGGATATTTGAAAAAATCGTCTGAAAATTGGGGTTCAGGTAATTTTTGCATTATTTCGTAGGTATTCGTGAGGTGGGCTTTAGACCGCCATAGTCATTTCGCAGTGTAAATTTGGCAGATTGAATCGTAGGGCGCGGTATTACATACTCCCTTTAGGGTATCGGGAAATTAGTGGGTTTAAGCCTCCCCTACGTGCTATACTGTAGAGAACTCCCTGAATACTGAGAACTCATAATGAAGATGGAAGAAATTGAAGTTTTGTTTAAACTACCTGAAAAAGAAGAAAAGGATTTTGCTAAATTTATTAAAAAGCAACGTGATAGCCTAATTTCTTCCCCAAAAGAAAATGCTAAACAAGCAACAGAACACAATGAGAAAGAGATCAAAAAACTTCTGGAAGAAAATAAGATTTCAGAAGTTATTTTGCATTTGCGTGAATATGCTTATGAAGAATACCTCAAAGAGGAAAGTATATTTAATGGTGTAATATTAAAGGAAATTAGCCGCAAATTTGATACACCAAAATCCATATTTGAAAAATTAAGCTATCAATTCTTTGAGCTTAATATTCAAGAAAAAGTAGAGTTTCAAGACAAATTAATTGAAATCTTTGGCAATTACGCCGGTGCCATTAGTCCTTATATTTATCAACTATGTTTAAGTAATACACAATCACGCCGCTCTAGAGCAGGAAAAACATTTGAGGGGATTATTTATTTTCTGTACGAGAAGTTTAGCTATACCTTTGATTCTCAGGCCAAAGTAGGACGTAAAACCTTTTCTAATTTGGGTTTAGGGAAAATTGTTGATAGCATTTTACCAAGTGTTGATGCTTTTAATGAGCGCCGTGATAAAACAATTATTGGTTCAATGAAAACAACATTACGCGAACGATGGCAAGAAGTAGTCGAAGAAGTCAGCCGATCTAATATTCCTAGTATCTATCTTTTAACCGTTGATGATGACATCTCAGAAAATAAAGCTATTCAAGTTGGTAATCATAATATTGTTTTAGTCGTTTTAAATTCTGTAAAAAATCAACCGCATTTGAAAGATAAGCGTAGCATCATCAACTTTGAGAATTATTTCTTAGAAGAAATTCCAAATGTAATGAAATATTGGGGGAATTAATGGTTAAACTCATTGATTTATTCGCTGGCATTGGTGGTATTCGCTTAGGTTTTGAACAAGCCTTTGGCGATATTCAGTGTGTTTTTGCATCAGAAATTGATAAACACGCTGTAATCACTTATCAAGCAAACTTTGGTAATGAACCCGTTTTTGGTGATATTACCCAAATTGATGAAAATAATGTGCCTGATCACGATATTTTACTTGCAGGTTTCCCTTGTCAGCCATTTTCTCAAGCAGGCCTAAAGAGGGGGTTTACTGATACGCGCGGTACGCTATTTTTTGATATTGAGCGGATTTTATTAGCTAAACGCCCAAAAGCATTTTTACTTGAAAATGTGAAACAGCTTAAAGGGCACGATAAAGGTCGTACTTTACAGGTTATTTTAGAACATCTTAAAGATGCAGGTTATCGCGTTTATTACGATGTATTAAAAGCACGAGATTTTGGTGTACCACAAAATCGCGAACGTATTTATATCGTCGGTTTTTTAGATCATAGCATTCAATTTGAATTTCCAAAACCAACTGAGCTGCCTACACGTGTTGGTGATATTTTAGATAAAAAAGTTGACGATAAATATACGATTTCTAATAAATTATGGGCAGGCCATCAGCGCCGAAAAATTCAAAATAAATTGAATGGTAAAGGCTTTGGTTATGGTTTGTTTAGCGAGAATTCTGAATATACAAATACTATTTCAGCTCGCTATTATAAAGATGGTAGCGAGATCTTAATTGAACAAAATGGGAAAAATCCTCGCAAACTTACACCTCGAGAAGCTAGTCGTTTACAAGGTTTTCCAAATGACTATATTATTCCTGTTTCCGACGTACAGTCTTACAAACAATTTGGTAATAGCGTATGTGTACCAGTTATTAAAGCAATTGCAGAACAGATGAAAAAAGTTATGGTAATACCTAAAAAGCAAGAAAAAAATATTGTTGTCAGAACAAAGCCATTATCACAATCATCAGCGCAATTATCAATGCCTTAACTATAGTGATGTAGGATGGGCTTCACTACATTCTGTAAGGACGTTAAAAAATCCAAACATTTTATACCAACTCCAATCACTTGCAGATGCCCAAGTAGAATTTTTCGAAGGGAAAGGTTTCAAATGTTGTTATTTTAGTAGCTTATTCATTTAATAAATAACTCCATACAGCGGTACGTTCACCATCCAATCCTGTTTCCAATAATCCACTATTGAAAACCTTATTACCTGTTTGGGAGCAAACTGTTCTGCATAAACTTTTCATCTTCAAATTTTCTTCCGCTTTGACTTTAATCGATACGACACCTTGTCCATGTTGCAGAGCAAAATCCACTTCTGAAGGGCCTTTTTCCAGAATTTTCGTCAAGTTTCGGTAAAAATACTTTACTTTGCCCTGTCAGCCGCAGTCTCAGCAGAAAACTGATGACGCACATGAAGTTGTGCGGATTCCTATTTTGAGCGTACATTCAGGGTTTTGCAACTTGAATTGCGGTACCAGTGTTTCCAGCTAGCCTAGAATGTGTTTCAGCGGTACAGCAAGTTCAAGTACACAGAGGGCAGCATTCTGCCCCAAAAACCGCTGTGCGTACGATTTCCAAAAGTCTGCACGGGGAAGTTAAACTCTATAACCTCGCACCATTATTTTTTGTCCAGCTCAGTTGAAAGTGAATTGAAACACGGCAACGGCTTCGGAGTATCCAGTAGAACAAAGAAAAACTCCTACTCCAACAATGAAATTCCTGCCTACAGCTTCACTTGCACTGTGCTATTCTCCATCAGTCAGCCTGAAAAAGTAGAGGTAAACGAATGGTCTTCCACTCGACACGTCAGGAAGTTTAATGGGCGTTTGATATGTGAAAAGATCGTCTAAAAATTAATTTTCAGGCAACCTTTTGTAGAAAACAGACTACTAAACAGTAGAATATAATTTACCTTGTATGTTATAAATTATCTATATTGACGGTTAACAGCAATAAGAGGTTTATTTAAGGTATCTTGCGTCATTCCATGCATATATGCATTATATTGCCATACAATAAATTGTTGCTTATATCGCTCATTGATTTCTTCCAATCGTTGTACCTGAGCCTTTAAATTATTTACTTGTTTTTGTAGGTAATCCATTGTTACATTCGGTTCCGGATTAGCTTTTGCCTTTTCTTTAAGCTTTTGTTTTTGTTTGCTAAATGCTTCCTGTATATCTGGGTAATTAGCTAGCGATTGTCTTTCAATGCTTTTAATATTCAATAATTCTGAAACTTTAGAACAAAGTAAATCCCATGTTAGTTTATCTTCCCAAGTCTTAATCATCATGATGATATCTTCTAAATTTTCTTCTGTAACAAGAGTTTTTGGCATACTATAACTCCATTAGTCTATATAACTCATCGTCTAATTTAGCTGTTTCTGGTTTTTGAATATCTATATCCATTCCTTTTTCTTGTAAAGCTAATTTAACTGGAGAAGGGTCATACTCATCAGGCATTCGTAATAACGATCCATTTGGGATTTCACTATTTTCTAAGAATTTAATTTTAGTTTTTATATGTGTTAATCTCCACCATAGGTTACTTATCCAACGATCTGCTCCAAAAACACCTATTCTATGGTGTTCTTTCGCTTTACTTAATTGCTCTGTTAGTTGAATCTCGCGCTGTTTTAAAATTACTAAAGAAGACTCTAAACCCTTAATACAAACAAGCTCTTTACATATTTCACAATCACCGTGACGAGAACATGGAGACATCGCATAATCGTGTTCGCAAATGCCTATTTCTGTTACGGTTGCTATTCCGATTCTATCTTTTCCTAAGTCTTCATAGGTAACAGGAAGATTTAAATTAATTTTATCTAATATTGAAATATCCTCCGAAATGAGTAAATCTCGAGCCAACTCGCTTTTTTCTTCTTCTGTTCTGTGATCATAAGCTTTGTTATCTGCAACTCTAGCTCTTCCTGCCCAGTTAGCTAAAGTTAACTCATCCATTCCACCTCGTTCAGCTTTTGTGCTTAACCAATGTCTTGCATTGTGTGATGGCAATCTTATAAATTCTCCTTTGGATGTGCCTATACAATGCTTTTCCCATAATGATCTTTTAGGGCGAGTTTCAGAATAGCAAAATCTATTATTAATTTGATTCACCGTTGGTAACACAAAAGAAAAACTTTTAGGGGAAAAATCATCATGAAATTCATTTTCTCTGAATAATAACAAAGCCTCAGAAACCTTCACGCTTTTATGTTTATCAACATAAGGCCAATTATTAAATTTTGATGTGTATTTCTTATACAAAAATTTCCCTAGTATCTCATAAGTTATAATTCCATCGTTTTCACTTATTAAATTTTTAAACCATTTAGTATTACAGCTATTTTTGGAATCAATATCTAACACTTCAGCAATTTCACTTTTAGTCAAATGCTTTTGGTATAAAGAATGGGATGGTGCAAGATCTTTATTGGATAACATCAATATATTAGGATTTTCTTCTGCAAATTTAGCAACCTCTCTAGCCAAAGAGCTTATATTTGTTAAACGTTTAACCGCTTCAACAACAATATCTTGCATACAGCTAGGAACCCATTTTAATCCCTCTTTACCATTTTTTGCTGGTATCCATCGAATACCTAATTGCTTATTTCCTAAGCTATCTTCTTCCCATTCTAAGCAATTAACAGATAAAGACATCAACTCAGAACAACGAGATGGAGCGACCATAAGTAGAGCCATAACAGCTGTATAATATTCAGTTTCTTTGTCTAAATTGGGGGCATCATGAAAGAGTTTAGCAACCAGCATCATTTCTTCATCAGTTGGCATTTTACTTGAACGGTATTCTTTTCCTTTTTCATCCAGTAATATAGTCAAATCTCTAGGGCGTTTATAAGGATTTTCCCATAAAGGTAGTCGAGATGTAATTTGATTTTCTCTACAAAAATCAAATAATTTTTGAATTTGATAACCTAATTTATTGACTGATTTCGTACCTTTTTTATATTTTTTTGATACGATATTTTCTACTTCATGAATAACTAAATAATCAAGCTGAAGTATGTCAGCCTTTCCTTTAATATTATAGAGAGCCATTTCAACTATACGTAAAGATTCAATATGTCTGGCTAAATTACGAATGGGATTTAGAGAATAAGTATAACGAATATAGGCTTTGGCAAATTCAATGAATGGTGCAGCTAATGGCTCATATTTATAAGCTGTAGATTTAATTCTTTCTGTGGAAAAACGAACCTGAACTGGATAAATGCTGAATGTTGTTTTCCATTGGTTGTTTTCCCAGCAATCATTTCCAAAGATAGTAAGCTGATTTTTACTGAAATTAATAAATTGCTCTAAATTAGATTTAGGATTATTATCTTTTGGAGTGAAAATTAGATTGTTCATAATCAGTGGCTTCCGATAGTTCTTTTCATATCATTGCAAGCTTGAACAACATATTCAACAGCTAAAATAATACGATCTTTGGATGATGCATAATCTATGCTTTTAGTTTGTTTTAAACGTTCTTCCTTTTCTTCATACAACTTATTTAAGATTTGTTGATGAGGGCCATCAATGAGTGGCCTAAACTTAGGACATAAATAACAAGTTTCATAGCCAGTTATACAAAAATCATTTGTTCCACAAGCACCTATCGTATCTATTCCGTTATTGGTTATTGAAGATGTTGGATCGTACCCTCTCTCACTTTCATTTAAGTTAGAAATAATTTTACCTGTAAAGGCTTGAGCGAGTTTTCCCATTTCAGCACCTATAACACGATCAATGTATTGCACTGTATCAGCTGTATTTTCAGTATAGACTTTGACGTTCTGTGTATCTGTGTGATCTAGGAGTTCTGCTATAATCGTTGCTCCAACTCCTTTTCTTCCTAGATTCGTTCCCCTTGTATGACGAAAACGTCTTGCATTAACATGAATGATTTCACCTGTTCGCTCTGAAACAGCTTTCTGATGTATACAGAATTTTCGTAATGCATTTTGCTCCAATGAAGAAGCTGAATAATGAAAAATATCTTTGTTTAATAATGAAAGATCAAAATTCCTATTTTTGACATTCTTCTTCAAACAGCTCCAATCAATAAACACTGGTAATTTCATTTTATAACCAGAAATAAAGGTTTCATCAACCAGACTAAGCAATTTCTTATATTGATATTCCATAAAATTTAGGAGAATTAAATATAAGTCCTCTGTGATAGCAAGCTTTTTAAACGTTTCTCTAAATAATATTCCTCTCTTTTTGGCACTAGGGATATTTAAAAAATAATTCCATGTTCCTTGAGAAATTTCCTTTCTTAGGTCTTCAAATTTTAAATGGCGTATTTGAATAGGTCTTCTAGCTGTAGTTTGAAGTAAGTGAATATATGCATATGTTTCAAATGAAATAAGTTCTTCTCTCCAAAGTCTAGCTAGTTCAGCCATTAAAGCCAAAATTTCATTTTCAGTAAATGCTCCTGTATAAGGGCACCTCATTAATACCGATTTACCTTTCTCATTTCCACTCAATGTAAAGCTTTCTAGTAGAGCTGCAACAGCTTTATCAACTCCATAATAACCATACTCATGCCATGACAGTAAAAAACCCTTTAATGCTCCTAAATACCATTCATGCTCTTTTCCTAGTTTATTTTTCCAATCCAATATTATTGGCACATCAATGATTTCTAAATTAGTTGAAATTACTAATCGTTGAAACTGTTGATACATGTGAGATACGTGATAACTTGAGTATTTTTCGGCATATATTGCTAATGTTTTTCTAAATCCGTCTAATATTTTTTTATTTATATTTAGTATGGGTTGAGAAAAGTTAATTGTGTTGTCTTTACTTATACGCCAAAAGTTTTCATTTTCATCAAATGCATACCCATCTCTTGACTGTCTAAAACGTTTATTCTGACTCATAATTATCAACCTTTTTTTGGAATTCAATTTGAAGATCTAATAATATTTTGTTTGCTTTTTCTCTAATATAGCGTTGATTATAAATATTTCCTGATTTTTCTGATGTATGCCCCATAAGATGTTGCCTAATTTTGGCTTCTTTTTCAGGAGAAATAAAATCTTTATGTGAAGAATCATTATCTACATTCTGGTTATTCTTATCTACTTTTCGTGAAAAATCTAAGTTCCATTCATGACGGAAAATATGTGGGTGAATGATAGAGAACTTAGGATCTACTTTTTTCATTGTTGGTACAATAACATTATCAAAAGAACTTGTACTAATTGGACATCCTTGAGTTTTTCCTTTTCGATGAGTAACAAATAAATATGGATGTGTATTTGCGTGTGGAATTTTAGAACGATAATTAATAATGTAATCATCAATAAGTTGAGCTATTTTCTGCGAAATAGGAAGACGTCTCTCTTTCGTTTTACTTACAGCTTGTTTCTTTCTTGTGTCAAATTTATCATCATGCGTTCGTCTAATTGTGATTGAGGATTTAACTGTTCCTATATCAATAAATTGAATTTGAATTGATAATAGTTCTCCTCTTCTAATCCCTAATTCCTTTAATAAGATAAACATTAAATGGTTTCTTTTTCTGATTCCAATATCTTGAAATGGATTATTAGGATTAGAAAAGTTCGCAATAGACATAAACTCATCTAACAATCCATCAGGTAGCTCACTTTCTGGTTTTATAGATAATGTTTTATGATTTTTAGGTCTTGACTCTTTAATTAACTTAATTAGTTTCGTCAATTTTTCGATATATTCGTTAGATACATTAATTACTTTAGATAGAAATAATATGTATTCTGAAAGCGTTGTTAGTCTATTATATTGATGACTAAGAGATACTGAAGAATAAATATCAATAAATTGACTCCTGCCTTTCATTAACACACTTTTTTTTGTATTGATTACATTCTTTTGCTTTTTTACATTTATTCTCATATGTTGAATAAGAGATTCTAACTCGTTTTCTGTTAAGAGTACTTTGTTATAAATTAGATCGCTAATAACAAGATTATTCTGTTTTTCCCAATTCATTATCCACTGTATAGTTCCCAGCTTATTTCTAATTGTATTTACTGCGGATTGATTACGTAGTTCTACAGTTACCCATAAGGTTGAATAAAAATCAGGAATACCAGTTTTCACATTAACCAATAGAGGAAAACGTTCTCCATTTGAAAAAAGGACTGTTTCTAATCTATGCATATCCATTTAATTTACAAAAATCTCATATATAAATACTACCAAATTAAAGATATTGTATCAAAATTAATGTAAAAAAAAGAGAAACCTTGTTTTATAAGGTTTCTCTCTGGTTATTATGATGTTTTTTTACATAATTTATGTATATGGAATTCAGAATGGAATATCATCATCAAAATTATCCATTGGCGGTTCGGCTGCCGGTTTGCTTGCCGGGGTGGCACGTGGTGCAGTTGGCGCGCTTGGTGCTTGGCTTGAGTAGCTTGGCTGTGCTGCTGGGGCGTAGCCACCGGATTGACGATCAGAGCGACTGTCTAACATTTGTAAAACGTCGCCTTGAATTTCTGTGGTGTAGCGATCTTGGCCATTTTGGTCTTGCCACTTGCGAGTTTTTAAACGCCCTTCGACATAAACTTTAGAGCCTTTTCGTAGGTATTCGCCCGCCACTTCCGCCTGACGACGATAGAACACAATGCGGTGCCATTCGGTCACTTCACGACGTTCACCGGTGTTTTTATCATTCCAGCTTTCACTGGTGGCAACGGTAATGTTGGCAACCGCTTCGCCGTTCGGCATGGTGCGAATTTCAGGATCGTTACCTAAGTTACCCACAATAATGACTTTATTTACTCCAGCCATAATATCCTCTTCTGTATTCAATTTTGCTGTAAAAAAATTTGCTCTATTCTGCCTGAAAATTTGGAATAAATCCACGCCTTCAACAAAATTAACTGGATATTTGCACAGTTATTTAGGAATATGCGATAATTGTCGCAAATTTACACTTTTTTCATTTATAAAATCTATTATGGATACCATCGATATTCGTGGTGCAAGAACCCACAATCTGAAAAATATTAACTTAACCATTCCCCGTGATAAATTAATCGTCATTACCGGCTTATCCGGGTCAGGCAAATCTTCTTTGGCTTTTGACACGCTGTATGCAGAAGGGCAACGCCGTTATGTGGAATCCTTGTCTGCCTATGCACGTCAATTTTTGTCCTTAATGGAAAAACCCGATGTGGACCATATTGAAGGGCTTTCACCGGCCATTTCTATTGAGCAAAAATCCACCTCGCACAACCCACGTTCAACAGTGGGAACCATTACCGAAATTCACGATTACCTGCGTTTGTTGTTTGCCCGCGTGGGCGAGCCGCGCTGCCCCCATCATAATGTGCCACTCACGGCGCAAACGATCAGCCAAATGGTGGATAAAGTGCTTTCCCTGCCTGAAGAAAGCAAAATGATGCTGTTGGCGCCGGTGGTAAAAGAGCGCAAAGGTGAGCACGTTAAATTATTGCAACAAATTGCTGCACAAGGCTACATTCGCGCCCGTATCGATGGTGAAATTTGCGATTTATCCGATCCACCAAAACTGGAATTACAGAAAAAACATACCATTGAAGTGGTGGTCGATCGCTTTAAAGTGCGGTCGGATTTAGCCACAAGATTGGCAGAATCCTTTGAAACCACGCTCGAGCTTTCCGGCGGCACGGCGGTTGTCGCGTATATGGACGATCCGAAAGCGGAAGAACTGGTGTTCTCTGCTAACTTTGCCTGTCCGCACTGTGGCTATTCCGTACCGGAACTGGAACCTCGTCTCTTCTCCTTTAATAACCCTGCTGGTGCGTGCCCGACTTGTGACGGTTTGGGCGTACAACAATATTTCGATGAAAAACGCGTGGTGCAAAATCCAAGCATTTCCCTTGCCAATGGCGCCATTAAAGGCTGGGATCGTCGCAATTTCTATTATTACCAAATGCTCACGTCCTTGGCGAAGCACTACCATTTCGATATTGAAACGCCTTTTGAAGAACTGCCGAAAAAAATTCAACAGATTATTTTGCACGGTTCCGGCAAGGAGGAAATCGAATTCCAATACATGAACGATCGTGGTGATGTGGTATTGCGTCGCCATGTATTCGAAGGCATTTTGAACAACATGGCGCGCCGTTATAAAGAAACGGAATCCATGTCAGTGCGCGAAGAACTTGCGAAACACATTAGCAATCGTCCTTGTGCCGATTGTGGCGGTTCGCGTCTGCGTCCCGAGGCACGTAACGTTTATATTGAGCAAACCAATCTGCCTGATGTCTCGGAGAAAAGCATCGGGGAAGCCTTGAGCTTTTTTGGAGAGCTACAACTGAGTGGGCAAAAAGCACAAATCGCCGAGAAGATTCTGAAAGAAATTAAAGAGCGGTTACAATTTTTGGTGAATGTGGGCTTGAATTATCTTTCCCTTTCCCGTTCCGCCGAAACCCTTTCAGGCGGTGAAGCACAACGCATTCGCCTTGCCAGCCAAATTGGTGCGGGCTTAGTCGGTGTGATGTACGTATTGGATGAACCGTCCATCGGCTTACATCAACGGGATAATGAACGCTTGCTCAATACCTTGATTCACTTACGAAATCTCGGCAATACTGTAATTGTGGTGGAACACGATGAAGATGCGATTTTAAGCGCCGACCACATTATCGACATCGGCCCGGGCGCGGGCGTGCATGGTGGTAATGTCATTGCCGAAGGCACAGCACAACAAATCATGCAAAATCCAAACTCGCTTACAGGTAAATTCTTATCCGGTGCAGAAAAAATCGAAATACCGAAAAAACGCACTGCACTTGATAAGAAAAAAACGCTCAAGTTATTCGGTGCATCAGGCAATAACCTGAAAAATGTCAACTTAGAGATTCCGGTCGGTTTATTTAGCTGTATCACCGGTGTCTCCGGCTCAGGCAAATCCACGTTGATTAACGATACCTTGTTCCCGATTGCTCAAAACGCGTTAAACCGCGCGGAAAATGCAGAAGCAGCGCCGTATAAATCTATCGAAGGTTTGGAGTTTTTCGACAAAGTTATCGATATTGACCAAAGCCCGATTGGCCGTACACCGCGCTCTAACCCTGCAACCTACACGGGCGTATTTACCCCAATTCGTGAGCTATTCGCCGGCGTGCCGGAAGCCCGAGCACGTGGCTACAATCCGGGACGTTTCAGTTTTAACGTACGCGGCGGGCGTTGCGAAGCTTGTCAGGGGGATGGCGTGATCAAAGTGGAAATGCACTTCCTGCCCGATGTGTATGTGCCTTGTGACCAATGTAAAGGCAAACGCTACAACCGCGAAACCTTGGAAATTCGCTACAAAGGCAAAACCATTCATCAAGTGTTAGATATGACCGTGGAAGAAGCGCGCGAATTTTTCGATGCGGTTCCAATGATTGCGCGCAAACTGCAAACGCTAATGGATGTGGGATTGTCTTACATTCGCTTGGGTCAATCCTCCACCACCCTTTCCGGTGGAGAAGCGCAACGGGTGAAATTGGCAACGGAACTCTCTAAACGGGATACGGGCAAAACGCTGTATATTCTGGACGAACCCACTACCGGGCTACACTTTGCCGACATCAAACAACTGCTTTCCGTATTACACCGCTTGCGCGATCAAGGCAATACCATCGTGGTCATTGAGCACAATTTAGACGTGATTAAAACTGCCGACTGGATTGTGGATCTCGGCCCGGAAGGCGGTAGCGGCGGCGGACAAATTATCGCCACCGGTACGCCGGAGCAGGTCGCTAAAGTCGAAGGTTCGCATACCGCGCGATTCCTGAAAGGGATTTTGGCGAAAGGGTAAAAAACGTGTTCTTTTTTCACCGCACTTAAACTGCCCAAAGTGCGGTCTCTTTTCACGACGTTTATCACGAAAAAAGGATTGTCATCAACGGACAATCCTTTTTTATATTGAGTATAAATGCACTTACAATGTGATTACAAAATCATCTTCACTAACTTATCCGCTTTAATGCGGGCAAATTTTTTCAATAATTTTTGCACCGGCGCCGGATATTGCTTCATTTCTTCCAACTCCGTGTAATGTTGAAGCACTGTCGTATGTTGGCGGATACAATCTAATTCCTGAACCACTTGAGGTAAAAGTTGTTGTTTCGGATCATGGATAAATAAACCATTTTCCGCATCCAAGCGCCACGCACGTGGATTCAAATTATTGCCGGTCAACAAAATATAATTATCGTCAACCCAAACGCCTTTCAGATGATAGGTGTTTGTACCATCTTTCCATGTGCGAATAATCAGCTGACCTTGTTCCATTTCATGTTGGAACTTTTTGCTAAAGCGGCGAAGATTGTTTTCATACAAATATGGCAACGCCCCGGCCATTTTAAACGGTTGTTCCGGCGGAATATAGAAATCATTCGCCACTTTATCGCCCACAATAATTTCGATTTTTTTGCCTTTATGTAGCAACTGGCGGATTTTGTGTTGCAATGTCCGCGGGAAATTAAAATATGGTGTACAAATAGTGAGCTTTTCTTCCACCAACTGGAATAAATCTTCGATCGTCCGATTTAATACATTGCCCGCCCCACCGAGACCAAATAACGGTGTTACCGTCAATTCGTTGCCAAAATCGACCGCACTTGCGAAAGTATATTGCCCATTAAGCGCAAGATTTTTTCTGAAATGGCGGATATTTTGTCGAATTTCTTTGGTTTTCGGACGGTTAATGCTATCCAACGGCAACACCACATCGCTATTCAACAAAAAGTCGCGAATAAAAGCCACCATGCTGTCAGCTAATTGCGGATGAGTGATTTTTTGATAACGGTCATAACGGTATTTTTCATTTTGTTGTAAATACACGTTATTGATACTGGCGCCGCTGTAAAGTACGGTGTCATCAAAAACAAAGCCTTTAATATGCAACACACCGAACACTTCGCGCGTATTGATCGGCACACCGAAAAATAGATTCGGATCATCGGCAAGTTGATATTTTTGGCGTTGTTCGCAATACCAATCAGCATTCGTTGCACTCTTTTCCGCGCCTAATAAATTGCGTTGCGCACGATGCCAATCAATTAAAATTTTCACTTCAAGTTCAGGCTTATCTTGTTTCGCACGGTAAATTTCATCGAGAATTTCTTGCCCGGCTTCGTCATTTTGCCAGTAAAGTGCGGTCACAAAAATACGCGTTTTCGCCTGTCTGATCAGTTGAATAATTTCATTTTTAAATGCCATTGGGCTGTAAATAAATTCAACTTGTTCCGCCTGTAAAGCTAAACATGGCAGGCTTTCAAGACGCTTTTGAGCCCGTTTTGTCTTATCTCTAAACATAAAATTTGTTCTCTGTTGTACTCAATGAGTCGGAACCTAATTGGGGCGATAGTTTACAATATTTATCGCCCCCCTTGGTAGAAAAAAGGCTGGTTTTCGTTATAATGCTCACAAATTTATTGCCAACAGCGCAAATTTATTCCATTCATCCACCCTATCGGCAACACAACTATGAACCAAAATTCAAACAAACCGACTTTCAAATCAAACAACCGTACTTTTTCCGAACGCAGTGTCGGTGACGATCGTCAAAAACGCGATAAAAATCGACCGCACTTTGCCTCCTCAAAAAGCGATTCTCGCCAAGAATTTCGCAGTGAGAGAGAGAACGACAGAAATACTAAGCCGAAATTTAAACGCGCTGAAAGCCAAGAAAAAACCTTATACATTGCCGAAAGCACCATGAAAAAAGCCGGTGGTGCGGAAGGCAACGTGAAAGTGACGGTCAAAAGCAGTCGTTTCGATGATAAGCCGAGAGAGAAAAAGACCGGCCCATTGTCACCACGCGCACCGGAAAAAATCAAAAAGAATCGCGCAGAAGAAATGAAAGTGTATGGTGAAAATGCGTGTTTAGCTTTATTTCAACAACGCCCGGGAAGCATTGTGCGCTTGTGGGCAACCGTACAAATGGCGCATAAAATTGGGGATATTTGCAGTTATTTAGCCACCAATAAAAAGGTGTATCACATTGTGGACAACGACGAGATGATCAAAGTCAGCGGCACAGAACACCACGGCGGCATTTGTATGTTGGTGAAAAAAGCGCATCCGTTTACGTTGCAAGGTTATCTCGATGTGCCACATCAAGAAGATTGCTTGGTGTTGTTAGATAATGTGAACAACGCACAAAACATTGGCGGTATTTTACGCACTTGCGCCTTTTTCGGGGTGAAAAATATTGTGGTAGAAAACGCTGAAAGCCTTAATTCGGCCATAACCTTACGCGTTGCAGAAGGCGGCGCGGAATATGTGCGTGTATTGGAAACCAATGACTCCCGCAATGCACTTGCCCAATTACGCCAAGCCGGTTATCAAATCCTTCACGTGAGCAGCGACGAAAATGCAACCGCATTGGATAAAGTGCGGTTAAAAAATAAAACGGTTTTTGTGCTGAGTGAAGGCACGACAGAGGCTTTATTAGAGAAAAACGATGAACAGGTTCGTTTGGCGTTTGCAAGTCCAGTGAAAAATGGATTAAATGTGTCGGTAAATGCCGGAATTTTGCTGGCGAAATGGTATTTTAGATAACAAGAGAAAAGGTAGGGCGGGTCAAAACGCCCTCTTTTTTCACCGCACTTTCAAACGCGTTACAGTTTGTCCCCGTGGTGAATTAACACAAAGCGCTCCCATAGCTGTTCTTCGCTTTCCTCGTGATCCGGGTCGGTGATAATACATTTGCTGATAGGGCAAACTTTCTGGCAGGTGGGCGTGTCGTAGTGACCGACACATTCGGTACACAGTTCGGGATCAATGACATAGATCTCATCGCCGATTGAAATTGCTTCATTCGGGCATTCCGGCAAGCACATATCGCAATTCGTGCATTTGTCAGTGATGAGTAGCGCCATAACATCCTCAGGGAAAATGAAAGGGTCGGATTATAATCAATACACTAACAAAGTGAAAGGAATTTTATGAACGAAAAACGTCTGTTGCTACTGTCTTTTTTTGTGGTGGCATTTTTAATGTTTTTACTTGCCGGTTGGTATTATTTTTCTCAACAGAAACAAGCCGTTTATGTGGTAGTTGATCGTAATTACGATTATGTTATGAAAAATGATCCTATCGGGCAAAATAAACAGGCGCAAACCAATTATTACACCCTTGTGTTGTCTTGGTCACCGGCATTCTGTGACCGACAACGTCAACAATACGGCGATAATTTACCCACCTCTTTACAATATCAATGCGGTTTAACCCAACAATTCGGTTGGATTGTGCATGGATTGTGGTCACAAAACAAACAAGCTCGAAGAGTCTCCGATCACCCGCGTTTTTGTCAAGGCGATTTGCCGCAATTACCGCAAGATCTGATTGAACGCTATTTGCCTGAAGTGCCAAGCGCCGCCTTATTACAAGGCGAGTGGGAAAAACACGGCGCGTGTATGTTTAACAATGCGCAAGATTATTTTGAAAAGATCAAAAATTTATACCGCACTTTGAAGCTACCGAACTATGAATTAAGCCGTACCGAACTGTTTAAATGGATGCGAAAAAACAACCCGCAATTAAAGAATGTTTACTTGGGCGCCGCACGTAATGAACTCTTTATTTGTTACGATTTAGACTGGCAAATTATGGATTGCCCAAGTAGTCGAACCGGCTATTAATTCAATAATTCGACATGGATCAATGAAATGTGTAATCCTAAAGTTGAACCCTTGAATTCAGGTTACAAGCTACTCAGTTACAGGTATAATGCCAAGAGTTCTTATTTTTAATTTTAACCACTAAAGAGAGGTAAATTATGTCAGTAATTAAAATGACCGATTTAGACTTAAAGGGTAAACGCGTATTTATCCGTGCCGACTTAAACGTGCCGGTAAAAGACGGTAAAGTCACATCCGATGCGCGTATCCGTGCCACCATCCCAACCTTAAAATTAGCCTTAGAAAAAGGCGCAAAAGTGATGGTTACCTCTCACTTAGGTCGTCCGACCGAAGGTGAATTCACCCCTGAAGATTCCCTCCAACCTGTTGTTGATTATTTAAACGAACATCTTAATGTCCCGGTACGCTTAGTACGCGATTACCTTAACGGTGTTGATGTGAACGCGGGTGAAATCGTGGTGTTAGAAAACGTGCGCGTCAACAAAGGCGAAAAGAAAAACGATCCGGAATTAGGTAAAAAATACGCCGCACTTTGTGATGTTTTCGTGATGGATGCCTTTGGTACAGCACACCGTGCGCAAGCCTCTACCTACGGCGTTGCAGAATTTGCACCGATTGCCTGCGCAGGTCCATTGCTTGCTGCAGAACTTGATGCGCTGGGTAAAGCATTAAAAGAACCTGCACGTCCAATGGTGGCGATCGTGGGTGGTTCTAAAGTCTCCACTAAATTAGAAGTATTAAACTCACTTTCCAAAATTGCCGACCAAATTATCGTGGGTGGCGGTATCGCCAACACCTTTATTGCCGCAGCCGGTCATAACGTAGGCAAATCCTTATACGAAGCCGATTTAATCCCGGTGGCTAAAGAACTAGCCGCAAGCACCGATATTCCTGTACCGGTGGATGTTCGTGTGGGTACCGAGTTCTCCGAAACTGCACCGGCAACAGAAAAATCCGTGACCGAAGTGAAAGATGACGAATCTATTTTCGATATCGGCGATAAATCTGCCGCACAACTTGCCGAAATTATCAAAAATGCGAAAACCGTATTATGGAACGGCCCGGTGGGCGTATTTGAATTCCCAAACTTCCGCAAAGGAACAGAAATCATTTCTCACGCCATTGCTAACAGCGATGCGTTCTCCATTGCGGGCGGTGGTGATACGCTTGCCGCCATCGATTTATTCGGTATCGCAGATAAAATTTCCTACATTTCTACCGGTGGCGGTGCGTTCTTAGAATTCGTAGAAGGCAAAGTGTTACCGGCAGTCGAAATCCTCGAAAAACGTGCGAAAAACTAACGGCACTTTTTCTGCGTAAGATCGTCATAGCGCGCGTCTGCTGGCGCGTGCTATCAATCAAGAACGTAAAACATATTCTTTAAACGGTGGAATCAACCCACCCAACACAAAAGGAAAAACGAAAATGGCTAAATTATTAGATATCGTCAAACCGGGCGTGCTTACCGGTGAAGATGTTCAAAAAGTATTCGCATACGCAAAAGAACACGGTTTCGCACTGCCTGCCGTCAACTGCGTCGGCTCCGACTCCGTGAATACCGTATTAGAAACGGCTGCCCGCGTGAAAGCGCCGGTCATTATTCAATTCTCTAATGGCGGTGCTGCATTCTACGCAGGCAAAGGCATTAAACCAACCAGCGGTGCCCGCCCTGACGTTTTAGGTGCGATTGCAGGTGCAAAACACGTGCATACTTTAGCCAAAGAATACGGCGTACCGGTGATTTTACACACCGACCATGCGGCGAAAAAATTACTGCCATGGATCGACGGCTTACTTGAAGCCGGTGAAAAACACTTCGCAGAAACCGGCCGTCCATTATTCTCTTCCCACATGCTTGACCTTTCCGAAGAGCCGATGGAAGAAAACATGGCAATCTGCCGTGAATACCTTGCTCGTATGAGCAAAATGGGCATGACCCTTGAAATCGAAATCGGTATCACCGGCGGTGAAGAAGATGGCGTGGACAACTCCGGCGTCGATGAATCTCGTCTTTACACCCAACCATCTGATGTGCTTTATGTTTACGACCAATTACATCCGGTTAGCCCGAACTTTACTGTTGCAGCCGCATTCGGTAACGTACACGGTGTGTACAAACCGGGTAATGTAAAATTAAAACCATCGATCTTAGGTGCAAGCCAAGAATTCGTCGCCAAAGAACGCAACCTTCCGGCAAAACCAATCAATTTCGTGTTCCACGGTGGTTCCGGCTCTTCTCGTGAAGAAATTCGTGAAGCGATTAGCTATGGCGCAATTAAAATGAATATCGACACCGACACCCAATGGGCATCTTGGAACGGTATTTTAAACTTCTACAAAGCGAACGAAGCATATTTGCAAGGTCAATTAGGCAACCCGGAAGGCCCTGATGCACCAAACAAAAAATACTACGACCCACGCGTTTGGTTACGCAAAATGGAAGAATCAATGTCTAAACGCTTAGAACAATCTTTCGAAGACTTAAACTGCGTTGATGTTTTATAATTTAAAAACGCGCTGAAAACCGACCGCACTTTAGATGCACTTTTTGAGATGTACTTTAAAGTGCGGTTATTTTTTCCTCTTTTTATTTTGACCCCTTTTGCCTCAACGACTCATTTACCATGCACAACATAGAGAACGCCCGATTATACCTCTTCGCCGAACAATTTCCCTTGCAATACATTGAGGGGCAACGCGGTTGTCGATTGGCTTATCGACATTGTGTTCACCAGCCGGTTGCTGATAAATTGATTATTTTGGTCAATGGGCGGGTGGAAAATATCCTGAAATGGACAGAAATTGCACAAGATTTCTATGCGCAGGGATATGATGTGCTGATTTTTGATCATCGCGGTCAAGGCTATTCACAACGATTGTTGTCGGACAGCGAAAAAGGCCATTTGGATGAATTTCGGTTTTATGCACAAGACATGGCAAAAATTATCGAAAATGTGACCGCACTTTACTCCTACGAGCAACAATATTTGCTCGCCCATTCTTTAGGGGCGTTGATTTCAACCTACTATTTAGCGAATTTTGATCACCAGATTAGACGTGCAGTTTTTTCCGCACCGTTTTTTGGTATGCCTTTAAAGCACCCTGTGCGTGATGAAATGCTGTTAAGTCTGATGATGTTATTTGGGCAAGGAAAGCGTTATGTGTTTGGTAAAGGGCCTTATAAACCGGTGGATGTGCAGGAAAATTTGTTAAGCCATGATAGTAAGCGAATGCAAAGAATGAATGAAATTAATTTGGCAAACCCTTCTATTCGCTTGGGCGGACCGACTTTCCGGTGGGCATATTTGTGTCTAATAGCCATTAAACATTTACCGAAAATGTTGCCACGCATTGAAACGCCGGTATTGGTGTTAAAGGCGGAACAAGAACAAATCGTGAATAATAAAACGTTGGAAAAACTCACCGCACTTTTCATGTGTGGCAGTCTGAAAAAAATCGCCGGAGCAAAACATGAAATTCTGTTTGAAACCGATGCTATTCGTTCACCGGTGTTACAGCAGATTCAGGCATTTTTTACTTCAACACATAACGCATAAGCCACACACCAAAGGCGGTAAAAAGCAGACAGCCGAAGACATGGGCGGCAATTAATCCGACACCGACAGAAAATTTGCCGTTCAACAAATTTTCCACCACTTCGATCGAAAATGCTGAAAAGGTGGTCAAGCTGCCTAGAAACCCGGTAACCAAAAAGAGCTTCCATTCCGAAGAAAGTGATGGGAAAGACCAAAAAACGGCAAACAACACGCCAATAATAAAACTGCCTAAATAATTGGCAATCAAGGTGCCAAAAGAAAAAGCGCTAAACCACGGATTGAGCAACAAGCCCAAACTCCAACGCAGGCAAGCGCCCAGCACGGCACCGCCGCTAATCCATAGTAAAGAAGATAAGAACGGCATTAATCCATCCCGAAAATCGCACGAAGGTAAACCGCAACAGCCTCGTCTGTGTTGCAACCGATGGTCTCCAGCTGCGGACAACGTTGTATCAAACGCGGATCGGCGTTGCCCATCATGCATCCTTTGCCTACTTCCGCCAGCATTTCGACGTCATTCATGCCATCACCAAATGCGATACAATCTTGCAAACCGTATTCCCGTTGCTCAATTACCTGCGCAAGTGCGGTGGCTTTTGACACATTTTTATTCATCACTTCCAAGCAAATCGGCGTGGAATACGTCAGGCTGATTCTCTCGCCGAAGTCCTGACGAAGACGTTGTTCCAATTCCACCAAATCTGCCGGCGCTTTTCCAATAAAAAACACTTTCTCGGTATCTCGTCCGTGATGTTGCTTAAAATCCACCACCTCGTACAAAAAGCCGGAATCTTTGTGATACTTGTAAAGCTCCGGAATGTCTTTGTTGATAAACCAGCCATCAGCCTGATAGCTGTTCACACAGACGCGGTTATCGTCAAAGGGCAAATTCATGACTTGATAAGCAATTTCTTCCGGCAAGGCATTATTCAACAATAATTCACCTTGTAGATTATGCGCTTGTGCGCCATTTGACGTAATCAACACCGCCTCTTTCACTTTGGTTTTCTTTAAAATACTGGATACATCAAAGTAATTACGCCCCGTGGCAAGGATAATATCGACTTTGTTGTCATACAGATGTTCCAAGGTTTGCGCAGTAAAATCACCGATAACATGATGTTCGTTCAGTAAGGTTCCATCCATGTCCGACACGATGGCGCGATAAGGACGTTTTTGCATAATTTTTCACCTTAAATGACATAATGGCTAATGGTAGCAAATTTTGCATAAAAATATTGGCGGTTTTCTTGAATTTTTTCAGGAAATGTAATAAAAGATTAAACCTTTCACACGAAAAAATCGCTTCCCTAACAATTGAACACAGCTACGAATATGAACGGTGCAAATTTAATCATCGAGTGCTTAAAAGCACATCACGTGGATACCATTTTCGGCTATCCTGGCGGTGCCATCATGCCGACCTATGATGCAATTTATGATTCCGGCTTAGACCATTTACTTTGCCGTAACGAACAAGGTGCTGCCATGGCGGCTATTGGCTATGCGCGTGCCTCCGGCAAAGTTGGCGTATGTATTGCCACTTCGGGCCCCGGCGCAACTAACCTCATCACCGGACTGGGCGATGCCTTAATGGATTCTATTCCGATTGTAGCGATCACAGGTCAAGTAGCTTCGCCACTTATCGGCACTGATGCCTTTCAGGAAGCGGATGTATTAGGACTTTCTCTTGCCTGCACCAAACATAGTTTTATCGTACAGAATATTGACGAATTACCGGAAATTATCGCCAAAGCCTTTGAAATCGCCAAAAGTGGCAGACCGGGGCCGGTATTGATCGATGTGCCGAAAGACGTACAAGTTGCGCCAACCAACGCAAAACCTATCGTGAATCCGCCGCCAAAAACGACCGCACTTTGCGACAAACAATTCGCGCAAGCCCTTGCGTTATTAAAACACGCCAAACGCCCGATGGCGTATATCGGCGGCGGTGTGGGCATGGCTGGCGCCGTGCCGGCATTACGTTATTTCTTACACACGACCCAAATGCCAAGTGTCGTCACCTTAAAAGGGCTTGGTGCGGTATCACCTGACGATCCTTATTATCTCGGCATGATCGGAATGCACGGCACCAAAGCCGCCAATTATGCGACGCAAGAAGCCGATTTATTACTCGTGTTCGGCGCACGTTTTGATGACCGTGTGACCGGCAAACTCGACACCTTCGCGCCACACGCCAAAGTAATTCATGTGGACATCGACGGTGCCGAATTAGGCAAATTACGCCGCCCTGATGTGGCACTACGCGGTCATCTCATCGCTACGCTAGAAAGCCTCAGTGTGCCGCTCGACATCGCCCCTTGGCAACAAACCGTCGCACAATATAAACAACAATTTGCGTTCAGCTACGGTGAACATGGCGGCGAACATAACGGCGAACAGCTCATCAATCCGTTATGGTTGCTTAACAGCATTTCACGCCAAAAAACACCGGAAACTATCGTCGTCACCGATGTGGGACAACATCAAATGTGGTCGGCATTACACGTGCAACATCACGCACCAGAAAACTTCATTACCTCCGCAGGTTTCGGTACCATGGGTTTCGGCTTGCCTGCTGCCATCGGTGCGAAAAAAGCCCGCCCGGAAGATGACGTAATTTTAGTCACGGGTGATGGCTCTATTATGATGAACATTCAAGAACTTGGCTCCATTGGTCGCGGCAAAGCCCCAATTAAAATTGTGTTATTGGATAACCAACGCCTCGGCATGGTGCGCCAATGGCAATCCCTCTTCTTCAATGCCCGTCACAGCAGCACCATTCTAGACGACAACCCGGATTTCGTGGTACTCGCCTCGGCTTTCGGCATTAAAGGGGAACGCATTGATTCCGCCCACCAAGTGGATGCCGCGCTAGAGCGCTTATTCAACAGCCAAGAAGCTTATTTATTGCATATTTGCATCCATTCCGATGAAAACGTGTGGCCGTTAGTGCCGCCGGGCGCGTGCAACGCAGATATGTTGGAAAGTATGGAGTAATCACATGGAACACCAAATCGACCTCACCGCCCAACACCGCCCCGAAGTACTGGAACGCATTCTCCGTGTTGTCCGCCACCGTGGCTTCACCGTAACCCAAATGGATATGCAACTGATTGACGACAAAGTACGGTTAAAATTCACTGTAAAATCCGACCGCACTTTAGATTTGTTGGTCAGTCAGTTGGAAAAATTGCCGGATGTGATTGAGATTAAATAAGACAATATTTTATTGAATAATTTCTCCGTATTACCTTCTGTCAAATCTCCCCTAACCCCTCTTTGCTAAAGAGGGGAATAAGTTGAAAATTTGAATATCGTCTCGCGAATTTAATATTTAAATATCAATAAAATGAGACATAAATGAGCCAGATAAATTAAACAGCTAAAGAAATCCCCCTCTTTAGCAAAGAGGGGTTAGGGGAGATTTGGCAGTCTCAATTAACGAAGAAATTCATATAAACCTTAACGAAAACTTACTCGGAGAATTTATTTATGCCAAAACTACGTTCAGCGACCAGCACACAAGGTCGCAATATGGCGGGCGCACGTGCCTTATGGCGTGCCACAGGAATGAAAGAAAATGACTTCGGAAAACCCATTATTGCGGTAGTGAACTCTTTCACCCAATTCGTGCCGGGGCATGTGCATTTAAAAGACATGGGACAACTGGTCGCGGCGGAAATTGAAAAAGCCGGCGGCGTAGCGAAAGAATTCAATACTATTGCGGTGGATGACGGTATTGCCATGGGACACGGCGGGATGCTTTACTCCTTACCAAGCCGTGATTTGATTGCAGACAGCGTGGAGTACATGGTCAATGCCCACTGCGCCGATGCCATGGTGTGCATTTCCAACTGTGACAAAATCACCCCGGGAATGTTAATGGCGGCAATGCGTTTGAATATTCCGACCATCTTCGTATCAGGCGGCCCAATGGAAGCCGGCAAAACCAAGTTATCGGATCAACTGATTCGTTTAGACTTAGTTGATGCGATGATTGAAGCGGCGGATCCTAATGTCAGTAATGAGCGTATTGATGCCATTGAGCGCAGCGCTTGCCCGACTTGCGGTTCCTGCTCAGGAATGTTCACAGCCAACTCCATGAACTGTTTAACGGAAGCGCTCGGTTTGAGTTTACCGGGCAACGGCTCTATGCTAGCCACCCACGCTGACCGCAAAGACTTATTCTTAAAAGCCGGTCGCCAAATTGTCGAATTGTGCAAACGTTATTACGAACAAGACGACGAAAGCGTATTGCCACGTTCTATCGGCACCTTTGATGCCTTTGAAAACGCTATGAGCTTAGATATCGCCATGGGCGGTTCCAGTAACACCGTTTTACACTTACTCGCAGCGGCTCAAGAAGCGGGCGTAGATTTCAAAATGGCAGACATCGACCGCTTATCCCGTGTTGTGCCTTGCTTAAGTAAAATTGCGCCTAACACCAACAAATACCACATGGAAGACGTACACCGCGCAGGCGGGATTATGGGCTTATTGGGTGAATTGGATCGCGCTGGTTTAATTCACCGCCACACTAAAACCGTGTTGGGCATAACGCTGGAAGAACAATTAAATCAATACGATATCATCCGTAATCAAGACGAAGCATTACACAAATTCTTCCGTGCCGGCCCTGCAGGCATTCGTACCACCCAGGCTTTCTCACAAGATTGCCGTTGGGACAGCGTGGATGATGACCGTGTCAATGGCTGTATCCGCAATAAAGAAAATGCCATTTCTCAAGAAGGTGGCTTAGCCGTCTTGTTCGGGAACATTGCCGAAGACGGCTGTATCGTCAAAACTGCGGGCGTGGATGAATCTATCTGGACATTCACCGGTCGTGCCATCGTGTTTGAAAGCCAAGAAGATGCCGTTGCCGGGATTTTAGGCGGCAAAGTCAAAGAAGGCCATGTCGTCGTGATTCGCTATGAAGGCCCGAAAGGCGGCCCGGGTATGCAAGAAATGCTCTACCCGACCAGCTATTTAAAATCCATGGGCTTAGGCAAAAAATGTGCTTTGTTAACAGACGGACGTTTCTCCGGTGGCACATCCGGCTTATCTATTGGCCATGCTTCGCCTGAAGCGGCTTCCGGTGGCGCTATCGGTTTAGTACAGGATGACGATATTATCGAAATCGACATTCCAAATCGCGCGATTAACCTCAATATCAGCAATGAAGAATTAGCCAAACGCCGCGCCGAGCAAGATCAAAAAGGCTGGCAGCCGGTAAGCCGCCAACGTGAAGTATCCTTTGCGTTGAAAGTCTTCGGGCATTTCGCGACATCGGCGGATAAAGGCGCAGTGCGGGATAAAACCTTATTAAAATAAAAATTGTAGGGACAGGTATAAAACCTGTCCCTACAACAAAATTCAATAAAGTGCGGTCATTTTTCTACGTGTTTTGAAAAAATATAGGAAGACTCTAATGGCATTTCTCGATTTGTTTAAGAAAAAAGAAATAGTTAGGATTGGTACATCATCTTATAAGAAAAAGTTAATTGATATTTGGAAGGATAGCATTAATGGAGATGAGAAGTCTTGGGTGCTGTTTGAAAATGGAACTTGCGTTATTTTACTTGAACCCGAAGAAGATTTAGCAAAACAAGCTAAAGAATTATTAAGTGAATGGGGAAAGGTTCAAATAGCTACACCGTCAGCAGATTTTGGTGTTATCCATTTGGATAATGGCGAAGGATATGCTGTTTCATCTCATCATCCCGAAATTTTTACGCTAGTTTTAAAACAAGATGAATTAGATGAAGATTTCAAAATAGGTATTGAAGGTCGCTCTAACCGAAATTATGATGCCGAAG
>CAUPZK010000006.1:0-74056 GCA_963515835.1 uncultured Aggregatibacter sp. | reverse complement strand
GCGGCACAGGAAGGCATTGCGCAAGACGGTTATCGTTTAATTGTCAACTGCAACAAACATGGCGGACAAGAAGTGTTCCATTTACATATGCATCTCGTCGGTGGTGAACCTTTAGGTAAAATGCTGGATAAATAATGAAAAAGTCTATTTCTCTCTTTTTTGTGACCGCACTTTTAGCCGGATGTAGCGCAAAGGCACCGACGTTATTAAATACGCAAAGCCCGATTTTAAACATTGAAGCCCCTGCCGCAGAAAGGCTGGAAGCGGGCGTTGATAGCGACAGTGCGTGGGTCAAAAATAAAACCGAACAGCCGATCAACTTGGCTTACCGCCTGTTTTGGTATGACAAACATGGCGTGACAGTGACGGCTGAAGAGCCTGTTGTTTGGCATAGATTGGCGTTGCAACCGCTGCAAAAACAAGCGCTCACATTGGCTCGACCAACGGCGGATAGCGCCAATTACCGCTTATATCTTCGCCTAAACTAAAATGTCTACACTACTCATTGACTTAGCCGGTTACGAGCTGGAACAAGAAGAAATTGAATTGTTGGAACATCCGCTCGTGGCGGGATTGATCCTCTTTACGCGTAATTTTCACGACCGTGCGCAATTACAAGCGTTGATTCAATCTGTGCGACAAAAGGTGAAAAAGCCCTTGTTGATTACGGTGGATCAAGAAGGTGGCAGAGTACAGCGTTTTCGTGACGGCTTCACCCAACTTCCCGCAATGCAGGCGTTTTCTGCGCTGATTGAAGATCCGATTGCACAACAAAAAATGGCATTGGAAGCCGGCTGGCAAATGGCAGCGGAAATGACCGCACTTGATATTGATTTGAGCTTTGCGCCGGTATTGGATCTTGGTCATGCGTGCAAAGCCATCGGCGATCGCAGTTTTGGTTGTGACGTAAAAAGTGCGGTGGATTTAGCGGCTAATTTTATTCGCGGTATGCATCAAGCAGGCATGGCCGCAACAGGAAAACATTTTCCCGGGCATGGCCATGTGATTGCCGATTCTCATTTGGAAACCCCTTATGATGAGCGTAGCCAAGAAGATATTTTCAATCAGGACATTCAGCCATTCCAACAACTTATCGAACAAAATCTGCTCCAAGCCATCATGCCGGCACATGTGATTTATTCGCAATGTGACAGCCAACCGGCGAGTGGATCTAAATTTTGGTTACAAGACATCTTGCGTGCTCAACTGAATTTCAACGGTGCCATTTTCTCTGATGATCTCGGCATGAAAGGGGCGGGATTCATGGGTGATTTTGTGGCGCGTAGCGAACAAGCACTGAATGCCGGCTGTGATTTGTTGTTGCTTTGTAATGAGCGTGATGGTGTGATCCAAGTTTTAGACAATTTAAAACTCTCGGAAAAACAACCGCACTTTTTGTTGCGGCAGCAGCGCCTACAAAGCCTATTCAAACGTAAAAACCTGACGTGGTCAGAACTGGAATGCGCCCCACGTTGGTTGGAAAATTGTCAAAAACTAACCGCACTTCAACAGCAATGGTTGGCAGCGAAAAATTAATATGATGCAATGTGAACATTATCAACGAGGCGATTGTCGTTCTTGTCAATGGTTGGAGTTGCCCTATGCCGTTCAACTGGAACAGAAAACAGCGCATTTGCAACAGCAGCTGCAGGGTTTAGAAACGTCTCATTTGATTTGGTTTGCTCCTTTTCAATCTGCCCAAGCTGGGTTTCGTAACAAAGCCAAAATGGTGGTGAGTGGTGCAGTCGAACGCCCAATCCTCGGCATCTTGCCGAACCCGTTAACACCACAAAGTGCGGTAGATTTATGTGATTGTCCGCTCTATCCGCAACGTTTCCAAGCCATCTTTCCCATTCTCAAAGATTTCATCGCGCGCGCCGGGCTTGTGCCGTACAATGTGGCAAAGCAAAAAGGCGAATTGAAACATCTTTTATTGACAGAAAGCCAACACAGTCACCAGCTCATGTTGCGCTTTGTGTTACGTTCGGAAGCTAAATTACCGTTGATTCAGCGTGAATTGGCGGGGTTACGTCAAAAATTGCCACAACTTGCCGTCATTAGCGTGAATATCCAGCCGCAAAATGCCGCGATTTTAGAAGGTGAAAAAGAGATTTTTCTGACGGAACAACACACTCTACCCGAAAGATTTAATCAGATTCCGCTTTTTATTCGCCCACAAGGCTTTTTTCAAACGAACCCATCGGTTGCTGAAGGCTTATACGGCACGGCGCAACAATGGATAAAAGACCTGCCCATTCGTCAACTTTGGGATTTGTTCTGTGGTGTGGGTGGTTTTGGGCTACATTGCTTGAAAGCGTTGCAAATGCAGAACCCGGAACAACAAATTCACCTCACCGGCATTGAAATCTCCGCGTCTGCCATTGCTGCCGCAAAATTATCGGCACAACAACTCGGCTTGGAGGCGCAGGTTTATTTTCAGTCGTTAGATGCGGCAAATTTTGCCTTGGCACAAGACGATAAACCGGATTTGGTGATCGTCAATCCCCCTCGTCGAGGCGTTGGCCAATCGCTTACTGAATTTCTCAATGAAATGCGACCGCACTTTATTTTGTATTCCAGCTGTAATGCGGAAACCATGGGCAAAGACTTGCGATCTTTGACTCATTATCAACCGGAAAAAATCCAACTGTTCGATATGTTTCCACATACCGCGCATTATGAAGTGTTGGTGTTGTTGAGATTGAAGTCGTAATACACTAATTTTTTCAACCGCACTTTTTTTATTAAGTGCGGTACTGTTTTCAGTTATTTTTGATCATGCAAAGCCTTATTCATTTTTTCATCTCATTCTCTATTTTTTAGCAATATAGAGAAATTGGTCGCGTTTATAGGTGTACGTTGGGTGATGTCAGGCGTTCAGCAAGTCTTCTCTGGTGGTGAACAACAACGTTTAAACTTCGGGTGAGCATTGTTGCTTAAACCGAATTTATTCTGTTTAGATGAAAGTACCAGCCAATTAGATTTTCCTTCCGCGATAGGGCTTTTAACCTTATTAAAACAACAGCTGTCTCATACCATAGTTATCAGTGTTACTCACCTAGCAGAACTTACCTGATTCTTTGAGCAAATTTTCGGATTAGAAGTATAAAAGTGCGGTTGTAAAAAATACCACTTTTTTAACTACGCTTTGATTTCTTTTGTTAATTTGAACTCACTTTCTATTTATGACGATAATTTTCATATTTGATTATTTTATTGTTTTTATACCTTTACATATAAATAAAAATCGTTATTATTTGCATTTTTGTTATTATTTGGAGCCAAAAATGCATCGTTCTCATCTTTCACCCTCATCTTATTTTCACCTTAGTTTGCTTTCTATTTCTTTATTTTGTACTTGCCAAACCGCGTATACGGAGGACAGTTTAGAGCAGATTAATGTTATTGAAGAAACTGATACTAATACCACTGAAGGTAGCCGCGGCTATACAATTAAGTCGATGAAAACAGCTACCGGACTAAAAGTTTCCGGTAAGGATACGCCACAATCTGTTAGTGTGATTACCAAAAAGCAATTAGATGACAAAGCTATTCATACTCTTGAAGAAGCAATGAAAAATACGACAGGTGTTAATGTTGTACGCGATTCCGGGTTACAAACTCGTTTTCTTTCCCGTGGCTTTTATGTCGATCAAATCGGTGAAGATGGTATTACGACTAATGTCGGTGGGCGTTCAGGTTATACTGCCAAAATAGACGTTTCTCCTAGCACTGATTTAGCTATTTATGATCATATTGAAGTTGTGCGTGGTGCGACAGGATTAACCCAGTCAAACTCTGAGCCGGGTGGCACAATTAATTTGATTCGAAAACGGCCTACAGACAAATTCCAACACTTAGGCGAAATCACGATCGATCACCGAGGTAGTGCCCGTACGATGCTGGACGTCGCGGGTGGTATAAATCAAGATAACAGTATTCGTGCTCGTTTAGTTGGTGTAGGGGAAAAAGCGAAGTCTTTTAAAGATAATGTACATGGTAAGAAAGGTTTAATTTATGGTGTCGCTGACGTGGATTTAGGCAATGTTGGTGTGTTAACTTTAGGTGGTATGTATCAGAAAATTAATGAAGTGCCGGATTTTTCTGGTGTGATATTACCTTGTGAAAATCCCCAAGTCGCTCCTTTTGCCTCCCGTCCGGCATGTAATAATCCTGTGAAACTCCCCCGAAATACCTATTTAGGGCAGAGTTGGTCTCGTTTGAAGGGAGATAAATATAACTTATTTGCCAATACCAAATTTGTTTTTGATAACGATTGGGAGTTTAGTATTGAGGCGTCCTATACAAAAAATAATTCAGATGCGAAAGTTGGGCAATTTTTTATCAAAGATGAGCATGCTGCCGGTTTGTCTGGTTCTGATGCAAAAGGATTTCTAACCGAGAAAGGTGAAATTATTCCTTTTGAGCCGAAAGACCAAGCACTTAAAAAATTAAAAGAATATCGTGATCAAGCAACTAAAGAATACGAGCAACGTAAGGCAGATTATGCTCAAAATCAATTTAATCAAGGAGAGTTTAATCAATATAGAAACGATCGGCTTGCAGCCCGGAAGAAAGGATTTGATCAATGCATGAATGATATAGGTCTTGATTTTTTATGTAATGATTGGGCTGATCCTGGTATTGATAAAGATAAACAAGAATATATTGATAAAAAATTACAAGAAGCAGGTATTACTAACGATGCAGAAAATCGTTTTTCAAACTATCTCTACAATAGAGCTTATAACAATAAGGGTACAACTAACCGGAAATTTACATTCGCACCAATTCGACATATTAAAAAGGATGAACAATACGGGATTAAATTGAATTTAACTGGGCACTATAATCTTTTTGAACGAGACCATGATTTTTATGTAGGTTATGCTTATAACCATGAAAATATTCAATCAGATTTTGTTGAAATTTTTCAGAAACGTTATCGTATTAGTACTATTGATGAGGTTGGTCAAGTGCATCAGCATTTAGCCGGTCGTTGTGTTCCTAATGAGCAAGGAAATTATTATTCTCCAACCGATAAAAATCTTCCTGAACCGGATTGGGACAAGCATGATGAAAAAGGTGACCACATGCTTTATACACCGGACTGCCAACATGCCTATAAAATTAAAGTCGATAAAGACGGTAATATTTTGTATGAATTAGATAAAAATGGGCAAAAAATTCCGGAACGTGATAGCAACGGTAACATTAAGTATAAAAATGGTGCTTACGGAAATCCAAATGAAATTGTTTATAAGATGTTAAAGGAGCCGGATGACCATGTTTTAGCTCGCTATAACTATGCTAAATATTTCAATAAAAATGAAACACATGCAGTTATTTTGAGCACTCGTTTTAATGCAACGGAACGCTTCCATTTATTAGGTGGTGTGCAGTTTACCCATTTTGAGACCTCACAACGCAAAGAAACGCCGGTTTATAATGGTGAGCCAGCGACGCGTTATCAATCGCAATCAAATATTGATAAGGATAATGAGCACTATACTGCCAAAATGAAGGGGCATCATTTTACACCGTATGTTGGTATTACTTATGATTTGACGAATGAGCAGAGCCTTTATGCAAGTTATACTAAGATTTTTAAACAACAAGACAACGTAGATATTACCAGTAAAACGGTTTTACCTCCGTTAATTGGCACAAACTATGAAATCGGTTGGAAAGGTTCCTTCTTTGATAATCAGTTAAATAGCTCTTTGGCTTTATTTTCTGTTGAGCAAAAAAATCGTACTGTTGTTGATTTTGGATATATACCGGGAAAAAATGGCGCTGTCGGGTCATTCCAGACCATCGCAAAACCAATCGGACGCGTTGTTAGCAAGGGGTTTGAATTAGAGTTGGCTGGGAATATAACAGAAAATTGGCAACTTTTTGCAGGCTACACTTACAATAAAAGTAAATATAAAAATGCGGAAGAGATTAATAATGAACGGGCAAAAGGCGCTAAAGATCCTTACAACTTTAGTAATTTTACACCTGTTCAGATGTTTCGACTTGCCACCAGTTATCGAATTCCAAGTAGCAAATGGACGATTGGGGCCGGTATCTCTGCACAGAGCCCAACGAGTAGCTTATATGGCATTAAACAAGCAGGTTATACTCTGTTTGATGCCAATATTCAGTACGAGTTTAATCACCACGCCAAACTCAGTTTGATTGGAACGAATTTAGCGGATAAAACTTACTTTGAAAATAACTATAATCGTACCCGCGGGATGAATAATTTCTACGGACGCCCGCGTACTATCATGATGAAATTTGATTGGCAGTTCTAACGAAATAAACAAAAAGTGCGGTCAAAATCCATTGTGTTTTTTGACCGCACTTTTGTTTTGGCTAAAAATAATAGTATTTAGTCTAAACGTTTAAACATCTTTAACCAATCTGCCTTGAATTCACGGCGCATATTATTGATAGCATCGATAATATCGTGGTGAACCAGCTGTTCATTTTGAATCCCTACACAATAACCGCCTTTGCCTTGAAGCAATAAGTCGATAGCATAGACCCCCATGCGGGAACCGAGGATACGGTCGAATGCACATGGTGTACCACCACGTTGGATATGGCCTAAAATGGTAGCGCGGGTTTCATGATGAACGCGTTCTTCAATTTCTTTTGCTAACTCATTCACATCACAAATTAACTCAGTAATCGCAATAATCGCATGGCGTTTGCCTTTAATGATGCTGCGTTCAATTTGGCGAATCAGTTCTTCGCGGTTAAATTCCACTTCTGAAGCCACGATATATTCACAACCACCGGCAATCCCTGCAGAGATCGTCAAGTCACTACAGTGGCGGCCCATGATTTCTACGATGGAAATACGTTGGTGGGAACTGGAGGTGTCGCGTAAACGGTCGATCGCTTCAACCGCTGTTTGTAAAGCAGTTTGGTAACCAATCGTATAGTCAGTGCCGGCAACGTCATTGTCAATGGTACCCGGAATCCCAACGCATGGGAAACCGTGTTCTTCGGTCAGCAGTTTTGCTCCCATATAAGAACCGTCCCCACCGATCACAACTAACGCGTCAATCCCATGAGAACGTAAAATATCGGCGCATTTGGCGCGGACCTCAGGATTTTTAAATTCCGGAAAGCGGGCAGAACCTAAACAGGTACCACCACGGTTGATGATATCCGATACGCTATAACGGGTTAATTGCTTAATATTGTTATGGTATAAGCCATAATAGCCGTCATAGATACCATAAACTTCTAACCCCTCATTCAAGCCGGCACGAACCACAGCACGAATTGCCGCGTTCATACCCGGTGCGTCTCCACCGCTTGTTAGTAGTGCAATTTTTTTGATCATGCGTTATTCCTATTAAAATATAAAAGAATGAATGTTAAAAACTGTACAAATTATATCACTTTTTTATCTAGCTGCATTTCCTGTTGCACAATAAATGTCGGTTCCGGATGAATCACAATATCACTGCGCGGAAATGTCTTACATAGGCAACGTTCCAAATGTTCGGTGATGTCATGGGCTTCAATAAAAGACAGTTCATCGGCTAATTCTAAGTGAAATTGAATAAAGCGAATGGCACCAGAACGACGGGTGCGTAGTGCATGGAAACCGAGCATTCTTGAATCTTGAACAATTTCTTGATTAAGTACGGCGTGAATTTGTTCAATTTCCTCCGGTGGTAACATTTGATCAAGCAACAGCTGTGTTGAATCAAACAACATTTTTGCGGCATTCCATAAAATATACAGGGAAATTAAAATTGCAAAAACCGCATCTGCCCACAAAATACCGTATGCACTCAAGCCTAAGGAAAGCAAAATAGTGAAATTCATCAGCAAATCGGTTTGATAGTGAAGCCGATCCGCTTTAATCGCCGGACTCTCTGTTGCTTTAATGACCCGTCCTTGATACCACACTAACAATCCGGTAGCTAAAATGGAAAAGACAGTAACGGCCATACCAAGCAGCGTATTGCTCAAAGCTTGCGGGGAATTAAAACGATGAATGCCTTGTAATAATAAGAAAATCGCCGAACCGGAGATAAACGCACTTTGCACGAGCGAAGCCAGGGATTCCGCCTTGCCATGCCCAAAAGAATGGTTGTGATCCGCCGGCATGAGCGCAAATCGTAAGATCAGCATATTCATAAACGATGCCAGCAAATCCAACATGGAATCGGTAATCGAGGCCAACATACTCACCGAACCGGTTTGCCACCAAGCGATGCCTTTCGCGATAATCAAAATTAACGCCGTGATAATGGCAAAATTGGCCGCTTTTTTGACTTGCGCGGAATATTCAGAGGCCGGCATTACGCTTTACACCTCAACAGCCAATCTGCTTTGCTCAGTTGTTTCATTTCTTTCTCAACCAAATATTTTTTTAAATGGTTGACCACGCGTTTGCTGTTCATGTTGCCGAGTTTATAATTTTTCGGGATTTTTAAGGAATACTGATATTGCACAAAACCACAAAATGGCAATTCTTTGCCTTTTGCCATGTCGATTTGCCAATCTTTGTTTTGTTCGGATGGCTCATAAATCACATAGGCGTATAATGTTTCGTCTTGGCGATAAAGCTGAAAATTTTTCACACCGGTGTTGGTATAAACCCGTTTACGCAAATCAATGCGTTGTTGCAAAGTACGATTTTGAAAGTTGCGATCAAGCAAAATCTCCACCGCACTTTGCCATTCTTTCGGTGTTTCGCCCGGCAATAGATAAAGATAACGAGCGACACTCCCCAAATCCTGTTGGGTAGCCAGTTGATAGGTTTTATCGTTGTGTTGAATGCTTTGCGGCACGTCTAATTGTGAGTTGGAAACACACGCTGTTAGGAAAAGTGCGGTCAAAATAACAAGTGTTTTTTTTATCATGTTTATTCCGCCAAATCCCGTTTAAAGACAAATTCCGTTTTAGTAGATGATGCGCTGTCAAACCAGTAGCCGCCAAGGCCGAATTCCTTGAGCTGTTCGACATCGCTAAGGCGATGTTGAATGAGGTAACGGCACATTAAGCCACGTGCTTTTTTGGCATAGAAGCTAATCACTTTATACTTCCCATTTTTGTTATCTAAGAAGATCGGTTTGACAATCTGCGCTTTTAATTGTTGCTCTTGCACCGATTTGTAATATTCATCAGAGGCTAAATTAATTAAAACGCCACCTTGTTTATCAATTGCTTGTTGTAACACCGGGGTGATGACGCCCTGCCAGAACGCATATAAATCTTTGCCTCTTGGGTTGGCTAGTTTTGTTCCCATTTCTAAGCGGTATGGTTGGATTAAATCTAATGGCGTTAATAAACCATATAAACCGGATAAAATACGCAAGTGCTGCTGAGCAAATAACACATCGTCTTCGTTGAGGGATTCAATCTCTAATCCAGTGTACACATCGCCTTTAAACGCATAAACCGCGGCTTTGGCATTGTGTTCGTTATGGTTTTGTTGCCATTCGGCAAAACGGGCGGCATTAAGTCCCGCGAGTTTATCGCTGATTGACATTAATGAACCAATGTCTGCCGGTGTCAGCTCACGGCAAATATCAATCAGTTGTTGGCTTTGTGTTAAAAAGTGCGGTTGAAAATGCGGGAGTTTTTTGGGCACTGCATTCTCAAAATCTAATGTTTTTGCGGGAGAAATAATCGCTAACATAAAAATTCCTGTAATGGTTCTGATAACAACGCTAAAGCGCGCTTAATTGCCAATTAATCGGGGCAATACCCTGTTGTTGTAAATAGGCATTGGCTTTTGAAAAATGGCGGCAGCCAAAAAAGCCACGATGGGCAGACAGCGGCGACGGATGCACGGTGGTTAAAACACAATGTTTTTGGCGATCAATGAATTGCCCTTTTTTCTGTGCCGGGCTACCCCATAATAGGAAGACCAGATTTTCGCGATGGTGATTCAAGGCTTCAATGACTTTATCGGTGAAAATTTCCCATCCCCAATTGGCGTGAGAATGGGCCAAACCCTGTTCTACGGTTAAAACCGAGTTAAGCAATAACACGCCTTGCTGTGCCCATTCCACTAAATAACCGTGATTCGGCATCTGAAAGCCTTCAATGTCATCGGACAATTCTTTATACATATTTAACAAGGACGGGGGCGGTTTGATGCCGGGTTTAACAGAGAAAGACAAACCATGCGCCTGATTTGGCCCATGGTAAGGATCTTGCCCTAAAATCACTACTTTGACTTGTTCGAACTCCGTTAATTTAAAGGCATTGAACACGTCCGGCGCGGGGGGATAAATGACTTTTCCTTGTGCCCGTTCGGCATGCACACGTTGCAACACTTGTTGAAAATAAGGCTGTTGTTTTTCCTGCCCAATGACATCTGTCCAGGTTTTCATCATGGAGTTCTCATCTAATTTTGCATAGCGGGAATTATAATGAAGCCATCATGAAATTCATAGCAATAAGCGTGGTTAGTTTGTGATCGATATGTAATTAAATATACCTAGAATAGATTGTTTTTGATATGTATCAAATATTGAAAATAGATTTAAAAAAGACTTTGGTTCTATATCAAATTAATTTGAAACTTTCAAAAGTTTTGATAGAATTCGATCAGTTCAATTAATATACAGAAAAGCCAAACTTAGGAGGCATTTTATGATTAAAGGTATCCAAATTACCCACGCTGCTAATGACAATCTTTTAAACTCTTTCTGGTTGTTAGATAGCGAAAAAGGTGAAGCACGTTGTTTATGTGCAAAAGGTGATTACGCAGAAGATCAAATCGTAGCAGTAAGCGAATTAGGTCAAATCGAATACCGTGAATTACCGGTAAACGTTGCACCAACCGTTAAAGTAGAAGGCGGACAACACTTAAACGTGAACGTATTACGTCGTGAAACTTTAGAAGATGCTGTATTACATCCGGAAAAATATCCACAATTAACCATTCGTGTTTCCGGTTACGCTGTGCGTTTCAACTCGTTAACCCCTGAACAACAACGCGATGTTATTACCCGTACTTTCACTGAAAGTTTGTAATTTCATACTGAATAAAAAGAACCCCCAATAAATTCGGGGGTTTTGCTTTTTTAAAACGTTATAAAAACTGACCGCACTTCCCTTTTCTTTTCTAGCGATTTCCACGCTTTTCGGGTACAATCCGCCAGTTAAATTTAATGACTTTTGAATGAGAAAACTGACTGATTTATGAAGAATATTCGCAACTTTTCTATTATTGCCCATATTGACCACGGTAAATCTACCTTATCGGATCGTTTAATTCAAACCTGTGGGGGACTGTCGGATCGTGAAATGGAAGCGCAAGTGCTCGATTCTATGGATTTGGAGCGTGAACGCGGAATTACCATCAAAGCACAAAGTGTAACGCTGAACTACAAAGCCAAAGATGGCGAAACCTATCAACTGAATTTTATCGACACCCCGGGACACGTTGACTTTTCTTATGAAGTATCTCGCTCTCTTGCGGCTTGTGAAGGCGCATTATTGGTTGTGGATGCCGGACAAGGTGTGGAAGCCCAAACCTTGGCAAACTGTTATACCGCCATCGAAATGAACTTGGAAGTGGTGCCGATTTTAAACAAAATCGACTTACCGGCAGCCGATCCTGAACGTGTTGCGGAAGAAATTGAAGATATCGTGGGAATTGATGCCATGGAAGCCGTGCGTTGTTCGGCGAAAACCGGCGTAGGCATTGAAGACGTATTAGAAGAAATTGTTGATAAAATTCCGGCACCGGAAGGTGACCCGAATGCGCCATTACAGGCATTAATTATTGACTCTTGGTTTGATAATTATTTGGGCGTGGTGTCTTTGGTTCGCATCAAAAACGGTACGTTACGTAAAGGCGACAAAATCAAAGTAATGTCCACCGGCCAATCATATAACGTCGATCGTTTAGGGATTTTTACGCCGAAACAAGTGGATACCACCGTATTAAATTGCGGCGAAGTTGGTTGGGTCGTTTGTGCCATTAAAGATATTTTAGGCGCACCGGTAGGAGATACCTTAACGCTACACAATAATCCGGCAAGTTCCGTTTTACCGGGCTTTAAGAAAGTTAAACCACAGGTTTACGCCGGCTTATTCCCGGTCAGCTCTGATGATTATGAAGCATTCCGTGATGCGCTTGGTAAATTAAGTTTAAATGACGCCTCCTTGTTCTATGAACCGGAAAATTCCACCGCACTTGGCTTTGGTTTCCGCTGTGGTTTCCTTGGGCTGTTGCACATGGAAATTATTCAAGAGCGTTTGGAGCGTGAATACGATTTAGATTTAATCACGACGGCACCAACCGTGGTCTATGAAGTGGAATTAACCAATGGTGAGGTAGTTTATGTGGACAGTCCGTCAAAACTGCCGCCGTTAAACAATATTGCTGAAATTCGTGAACCCATTGCGGAATGTAATATGCTATTGCCACAAGAATATCTCGGCAATGTGATTACCCTTTGCGTTGAAAAACGTGGCGTACAAACCCATATGGTTTATCACGGCAACCAAGTGGCGCTGACTTATGAAATCCCGATGGGCGAAGTGGTGCTGGATTTCTTTGATCGCCTGAAATCCACCTCGCGCGGTTATGCGTCTTTAGATTACGGCTTCAAACGTTTCCAAACGGCAGATATGGTGCGCGTGGATATTATGATCAATGGTGATCGTGTAGATGCGTTAGCGTTAATTGTACATAAAGACAATGCACCGTATCGCGGTCGAGAGTTGGTAGAAAAAATGCGTGAACTTATTCCACGCCAACAATTTGATATCGCGATTCAAGCCGCGATAGGCAACCACATTATCGCCCGTTCCACCGTGAAACAATTACGCAAAAACGTGTTGGCAAAATGTTATGGTGGTGATGTCAGTCGTAAGAAAAAATTGCTACAAAAACAAAAAGAAGGTAAGAAACGAATGAAACAACTCGGCAATGTTGAAGTGCCGCAAGAAGCATTCTTAGCCATCTTACACGTAGGAAAAGACAAATAAGGAAAGTATTCATGTCGAACGTATTTACGATTATTTTAATCGCTGTCGGATATGGTTTGTGGAAAGTATTGGATCATTTTCAGTTACCCAATACCTTTTCTATTTTGCTCATTATTTTTACCGCACTTTCCGGTGCTGTTTGGTGTTATTTGCGTTTTGGCGTGTTACCAAAACGCGCCAGACAAATTGCGCGCTTGGAGCAACGCGGTGGCAAACCGCTAAACGAAGAGGAAAAAACTCAAATTGAACCGATTTCAGAAAGTTCTGAATTTGTTGCGTCTTTGTTTCCGGTATTAGCTTTTGTATTGATTGTGCGCTCATTTATTTTCGAGCCATTTCAAATTCCCTCTTCTTCTATGGAACCCACATTGCGTATTGGCGACTTCATCTTAGTCAATAAATTTGATTACGGTATTAAAGATCCTATTTTTCAAAATACCCTTGTGAAAATGGGCGAGCCGCAACGAGGTGATGTTATTGTGTTCAAGGCGCCGGAATCACCAAGCACAGACTATATAAAACGTATTGTCGGCAAACCGGGTGATCGCGTGATTTATAATGAAGCTAATCGTCATTTAACCTTGGTTTACGCCAAAGACGGTAAAGAGTGTTTGACAGATTGTGATATCAAAGAATTCAGCTATACCCAACCTGAACCTAATGACAATTTCCGTTTTATTTTAGGGCGAGATCACAGTAGGAAAGTGCAATACGGCCCTGCACCATTAGAAACCATTGAAACCGGTGATGTGACACACGCCATTCATTGGTATCCACAGCCGATTAACGAAGGATATCGTTATAAAGCCTTTAGCAAACAAGAAAATTATGTAACAGAATGGGTTGTGCCGGAAGGGCAGTATTTTGTCATGGGCGATAACCGTAACAACAGTGAAGACAGCCGTTTCTGGGGATTTGTGCCGTCACAAAATATTGTGGGTAAAGCGACCTATATTTGGCTGAGTTTAAAGAAAGAACAGGATGAATGGCCAACCGGCGTTCGCACCGAGCGTTTGTTCCAGAAAATTCAATAATATGCGAGAAGATAATTTAGATCGTTTACAACGAAAAATTGACTATCATTTCCAAGATGTTGCCTTGCTTAAGCAAGCACTTACCCATCGTAGTGCTGGGCATAATCATAATGAACGCTTAGAGTTTCTAGGCGATGCCATTTTGAATTTAACCATCGCGGAAGCGTTGTTTCATCAGTTTTCAAAATGCAATGAGGGTGAGTTGAGCCGGATGCGCGCGACTTTAGTGCGTGAGCCGACCTTAGCCATTCTTGCCCGTGATTTTCAATTGGGTGATTATTTATCACTTGGGCAAGGCGAGTTAAAAAGTGGCGGTTTTCGCCGTGAATCTATTTTGGCGGATTGTGTTGAAGCGATTATCGGGGCCATTTCACTGGATAGTAGCTTAAGTCATGCGACACAGATCGTGAATCGTTGGTATCAAACGCTCCTTGAAACGATTAAACCGGGCGACAATCAAAAAGATGCTAAAACCCGTTTACAGGAATATTTACAAGGTAATCGCCAACCGTTACCCACTTATCATGTAGTAAGTATTCAAGGGGAAGCCCATAACCAATTATTTATCGTGGAGTGTTCCATTTCAGATAATGACCGCACTTTTATCGGTAAAGGTTCCAGCCGTCGTAAAGCAGAACAAGCGGCAGCAGAGCAAATTCTTCAAGAGTTAAATATCAAATGACAGAACAACTTGAAACGTATTGTGGCTTTATTGCCATTGTAGGTCGTCCGAACGTAGGGAAATCCACCTTACTGAATAAAATTCTCGGACAAAAAATTTCTATTACATCTCGCAAAGCGCAAACGACCCGCCATCGTATTTTGGGCATTAAAACCGAAGGCCCGTATCAGGAAATTTATGTAGATACGCCGGGGCTACACATTGAGGAAAAACGGGCTATCAACCGCTTAATGAACCGAGCTGCCAGTAGTGCGATCACCGATGTGGATTTAGTCATTTTTGTGGTAGATGGCACTCATTGGAATGATGACGATGAAATGGTACTTAACAAACTACGCAAAACAAATGTGCCGGTTGTACTTGCCATTAATAAAATCGATAACATTAAGCATAAAGACGATTTATTGCCATTTATTACGGAAATTAGCCGTAAATTTGCGTTTAACGACGTCGTGCCGATTTCTGCTGAAAAAGGGAATAATTTAGAGGTGATTGAGAACATCGTGCGTCAATCTTTGCGCCTGGGTGTGCATCATTTCCCGGAAGATTATGTCACCGATCGTTCGCAACGTTTTATGGCATCGGAAATTATTCGCGAAAAATTAATGCGCTTTATGGGGGAGGAATTACCTTATTCTGTGACCGTGGAAATCGAGCAATTTAAGGTGAACGAGCGCGGAACTTATGAAATCAATGCCTTAATTTTGGTTGAGCGTGACGGACAGAAAAAAATCGTCATTGGCCATAAAGGTGAAAAATTGAAAAAAATCGGTACGGAAGCCCGTTTAGATATGGAGCGTTTATTTGATAATAAAGTCCATTTAGAACTTTGGGTGAAAGTGAAATCCGGCTGGGCGGACGATGAACGTGCCTTACGTAGCCTGGGATATATGGAAGAGTAATGTAAAAAAGGTGAGCAACGGGCTCACCTTTTTTTATCTTTAAAGTGCGGTGAAAAATCGAATTGTTTTTTGACCGCACTTTTATTTTTTTAGAGATTTCTTAATTTATTCGAGTAGAGCACCAAGCATAACGCGATTACCATAATTAAAATGGCGCCGGCAAAGAGAAGAGTGTCTACGGAACTTTCATGATTGACGATGATCAGACGCAACATGGCGGTGATACCGGCGTAAATAAAATAACGCAGAGGGAAATGGTAGCCGCTTTTGAAATATTGCACGATAAGGCCAATAAAACCAAAATATAAGAAAAACATGACCGCTTGTTCAGCAACGTTATAAGGCACAATAGTTGAGGTATTTAAGACCATCATTGCCAAAGAATACGTAATTTTGACGAGGGCGATAATAAGTACAACGGCTAACGCAATTAACGCAGAGCTTAAAACGATTTTTAATATTCCGGTGACGACTTGGGGGAGTTTTTCTAATTGTTGAGATTCTTCCATAGTTTGCTTTCCTTCATTTTATAACGAGATTCAAAGGCTGCGTATTCTAAAACAAGAGAGGATAAGGGTAAATAGATTTGACTAGCGAGAAATATCGGATTTTTTAACCGCACTTTTATAAAAAGAAAGGCTGACATTTGTCAGCCTTTTTGTTTCATTGTTAATTATTTGATTACACCGCAGGCCATACGTGCACCGCCACCACCCAGTGGAGCTGGGTGGTCAGAGTGATTGTCGCCACCGGCATGGATCATGATGGAATGGCCACGAACCTCATCAAGGTGTTTAAGGCGTGGCGCAAGAACCGGATTGGTGGCTGTGCCATCATGTAATACGGTTAATGCCGGTAGATCCCCTAAATGGGCGTCATCTTGCCATGGATAGCCATGTTGTTTTGTGCCTTTAGGATCCCAGTGACCGCCAGCGCCTAAGCCCGCAGTGAGTTTTCCTTCTTTTTCTTTGGGTTCACAACTTGGATTTTCATGAATATGGAAACCATGTAATCCTTCGCTTAATCCTTGTAAATTCGGGGTAAACACTAAACCATAATTGGATTCGGTAATGGTAACGGTCCCCACATCTTTATTACCGTTTACCGGATCAAGTTGTTGTACTTTCACTTCAATGGAAGCACCGGCAGGTGCCATATGGTCGTGTTTGTGTTCATGCGCATTGGCGACAGCGCTCGCACAGATTGCGCTGATGCTTACGGCTAAGAGCGTTTTAAATTTCATTTATGTACTCCTTTTATGTTAAAAGTCTTTACTATTCTAACTAAAATGAGGCATAAATCGAATGTTTTTTAAGAAGTTATTGGCTATTAAAGTTATTTGGCATTTTTATCTAACAGGGTTTTATCTTTTTCTTTCATCAAAATAGGATTGATTTATAATAGGAATCGTTACGATTTCATTTAGGAGGAATACGATGGCGAAAGAAGAAGTGGGCCATAATTTTTTGGCACGTCTAGGTAAAACCCGTTTACGTCCGGGCGGTCGCAAAGCGACAGAATGGTTAATTGCGAGCGGTGACTTTAATAAAGAGAAAAAAGTCCTCGAAGTGGCTTGTAATATGTGTACCACTGCCATTGGCTTGGCAAAACAATATGGTTGTCAGATTGAAGGTGTTGATTTAGATGAAAACGCCTTGGAAAAAGCCAGAGCCAATATTGCTGCAAATAATTTACAGGATAAAATCCATGTGCAACGTGCCAATGCGATGAAATTGCCTTTTGAAGACAATACGTTTGACATTGTGATTAATGAGGCGATGCTCACCATGTTGCCTGTTGAAGCCAAAATGAAGGCCGTTGCCGAATATTTTCGTGTATTGAAACCGGGTGGCTTTTTGCTGACGCACGATGTGATGTTAGTAGGAGAGGATCATAAAACGATTTTGGAAAATATGCGCAATGCCATCAATGTGACGGTCACGCCATTAACCAAAGACGGTTGGAAACAAGTGTTTTTAGACAGTGGTTTTCGTAATATCGAAACCTTTTCCGGTGAGATGACACTGTTGTCGCCAAAAGGGATGATCTATGATGAAGGCGTGTTAGGCACATTGAAAATTATTAAAAATGCCATGAAAGCAGAAAATCGTGAGCAGTTTAAGCGAATGTTTAGCACCTTTAATGACCCTGAGCATAAATTGCATTTTATTGCGGTTTGTAGTCAGAAGTGATCGACTTTTTTGAGATTAGCCTCTAAACAGGAGGCTAATTTTTTATAACAATTCAATTTTTCCTGACTCGATCTTAAAAGTGTGGTGCTTTTTTGGTTGCATTTCTTTGAGCTGGTTTTGTGTAATAGCGCTGACAAAAACTTGGGAGCCACTGTTTTGTAAGCGTTCGGCAAGGAGACTACGTTTAGTTTGATCCAGTTCTGAGGCAAAGTCGTCAATGAGAAAAATACAATGGCGCTGTTTTTGTTGCATCAAATGTTCACCTTGAGCCAAACGCAGTGCGCACATTAATAATTTCAACTGACCGCGCGATAAAATATCTTCCACCGGCAATCCATTGGCCTTAAAGCGGAAATCCGCTTTTTGCGGACCGGACACCGTATAGCCTAATGCGCGATCCCGTTCAAAATTACGTGCCAATAATTCGGCATAATTTTGATCTTTTTCCCACCCTTGATGAAAGCTAACGCGAATGTCCAGTTCCGGCAGGAATAGACGGCAGGTTTGTTCAATTTCAGGTTGTAGGGCTTGCGCATATTCAGCTCTGAGCAGGCTTACCTGTTCGGCAAGTTTTACCAATTCTACGTCCCAAATTTTCATTTGTTGATAACTTGAAACTTGCTGTAAGGCAGCATTTCGTTGTTTGAGTAAACGACTTAAACTCGCCCACAGAGTATAAAAACTCACGTGATGATGAAATAAGCCCCAATCCAGAAAGGCGCGACGATAGCTTGGGCCACCATTGAGCAAATTTAAACCTTCCGGCGTGATGATTTGCATGGGCAATAAGTGTGCGAGGTCGGAAATTTTATTACCGTCTTCGCCATTGATTTTCACGATCGTGTTCCCTTGGCGGAGTTTTTGCAAGCCGACCGACCATTGGTGTTGTTGTTCTTGAATTTGCCCGAAAAGGGTAAAGTGAGGTTGTTCGTAAGAAATAATCCGATTACTGACCGCACTTTTAAAAGAGCGTCCGTGACCTAAATAGAAAATGGCTTCCAGCAAGCTGGTTTTGCCACTGCCGTTGTTGCCTACCAAAAAGTTAAAGCCGTGATCCAATTCCAGATCCACGGCTTGTAAATTACGAAAATTTTCAACAGTTAAACGTGAAATCGCCATAGATTATAAGCGCATCGGCATAATCACATATTCTGCGCTGGCGTCTTCACAATCTTCAATTAAGCAGCTGGAAGAGGCATCGGTTAAGCGCATACGCACTTGGTTGCATTTCAACGCATTTAACACATCAAGAATATAGCTGACGTTAAAGCCTACTTCCATTTCTTCGCCGCTGTAAGACACATCAATGATTTCTTCCGCGACTTCTTGTTCCGGGTTGGTGGCAGTAATTTTCAGTTGGTTTTCACTGAGCTGTAAGCGTACGCTACGGAAACGTTCATTAGATAAAATTGCGGCGCGTACAAAAGCTTGTTTTAAGGTTTCCCAGCCTGCCTCGACGATACGGGTCGCATTGCGTGGCAACACACGACGGTAATCCGGGAAGCGGCCATCAATGAGTTTTGATGTAAACGTGATGTGATTTAATTGGATGCGCAAGTTGTTTGTACCGATTTGCAAACGTGCCGGTTGGTCGCTTGGTTCCAACAAACGTGCCAGTTCTAACACACCTTTACGCGGTAAAATCACGGAATGGGTTTGTAAATCTTGTTCTAATGGGATGGTGCAAACTGCCAAACGGTGGCCATCGGTTGCGACAGTGCGTAATAAATTGCCTTCCGTTTCAAATTTCATGCCATTTAAGAAATAGCGCGCGTCTTGGTTTGCCATAGAAAATTGCGTGGCGTCAATTAAACGGCGTAGTGTCGCTTGCTCAAGGGTGAAATCCACTTCTGATTGCCAATCGGTAAGGTTAGGATAATCTTCCGCCGGTAACGTGGATAAATTAAAGGTGCTGCGACCAGAACGCACAATGGCGCGATCTTCTTCAAATGTGACAGTAATTTCCGCATTCTCCGGCAAGCTACGACAAATATCTAAGAATTTCTTTGCCGGCATAGTGAATTTGCCATCTTGTTCCGCATGAAGTAATGGCGTTTGGGTTGAAAGTTCGACCTCTAAATCCGTACCGGTAATGCTTAATTGATGATTCTCAATTTGCAATAAGACGTTATTTAATACCGGAATATTTGGACGGCTATTTAATACTCCACACACTTGTTGCAACGGCTTTAATAAATTTTCTCGGGAAATAATAAATTGCATCTGGTGACTCCTATACGGATAAGGTTCGGATTAAGTTAGCCCAATCTTCTTGAATATTTGGATCGGTGTCGCGGAAACCTGCAATCGTGCGACAGGCGTGTAAAACAGTTGTGTGATCGCGGTCACCGAAGGACTTGCCAATTTCCGGTAGGCTGCGGTTAGTTAATTCTTTTGCCAGCGCCATTGCTACTTGGCGTGGACGAGCCACTGAGCGGGAGCGATTTTTGGATTTTAAATCGGACACTTTTATGCGGTAATATTCAGCAACCACTTTTTGAATATTGTCTACGGTCACCAGTTTATCTTGTAATGCCAACATGTCTTTTAAAGTTTCTCGTACAAAATCAATGGTGATAGGTTCGCCCTTAAATTCCTGCATCGCTTTTACCCGGTTTAAGGCGCCTTCTAATTCACGCACATTGGTGCGTAATTTTTGACCGATGAAGAATGCCACATCATGAGGTAAATCCACGTTATTTTCTTCCGCTTTTTTCATCAAAATGGCAACACGGGTTTCAAGATCAGGTGGTTCAATTGCTGTCGTAAGCCCCCAGCCGAAGCGGGATTTTAAGCGCTCTTCAATTTTCTCAATTTCCCGTGGATAACGATCTGAGGTCAGAATGATTTGGCGACCACGTTCAAATAAGGTATTGAAAATGTGGAAGAATTCTTCTTGGGTTTTTTCTTTGTCACTGAAAAATTGAATGTCATCCACTAACAAAGCATCCAAAGATCGGTAGAATTTTTTAAATTCTTCCATTTTGTTGTCACGAATATACGCCACAACCTGCTGTACAAAACGCTCAGAGTGAATATATACCACACGCGCCTCCGGATTATTGGCGATAATGCCGTTGCCGATTGCGTGCAGCAAGTGCGTTTTACCTAAGCCTGTACCGCCGTATAAGAAAAGCGGGTTTGCGGTTTGTTCACCGGGACTATCTGCCACTTTTTGTGCCACTGCGCGCGCCAGTTGGTTAGATTTCCCCTCAACGAAATTTTCGAAAACTAATTTGGTATTTAGATTGGAGTGGTAAGGTGTTTTATTTGTACTTTTTTCTTCCGAAAAACCGACCGCACTTTGTTTTTTTATAGGTTTCTCTACTTTTGGTGAGGTGGGTTTAATGCCTTCAATAACGGATACGCTAAGATTAGGATTTGCACTGGTTTGACGAGCAATATCGGTAATTAAAGGAAGATAGTTATCAATCACCCATTTTTGCACAAAAGCATTTGATGCATAAAGTAAGATGCCACTTGCGCTAGCCTCAGCTTGTAACGGATAGAGCCAGATTTTGAAATCGTCCGTAGGAATTTTATCTTGTAGTTGCAACAGGCAATTTTGCCACAGAGAATTCGGCTGGTGTTCCACGTTAGTATATCCCTTGTTAGTTGGTTTATGGTTTTCCTTTGATTACCTTGCCAACCTTTTATCTTATTGTTTTATATAGGTATTGTTTGTTGAGCGGCCGAATTTTCGGCAATAAAGTGCGGTTGGAAAGGTAGCCATTTTACAATAACAGAGGAAAAAGATCTGCTATCTAGCTCTAAAAAAAGCAAAAAAGGTTGCTTGCCATTTTTAGCCAAAACCGTATAATCGGCTCGCTTTTAAATGCTGTGAGTGATGGAAAAATGAACGAGTTTCCGTATTTTTTCCCTAATCTCATTTGACGAACGCTGAATTTATGATTACAATTCCGTTCCTTATTTTTTGATAATCTTTGTTTATTTAAACGTTTCCCAACGTTTAAAGTAGAAACAGTTACTGAAACTATTTGACTTAGGTAAATTATAATGAAACGCACATTTCAACCTTCTGTATTAAAACGTAGCCGTACTCACGGTTTCCGTGCTCGTATGGCAACTAAAAATGGCCGTCAAGTTTTAGCTCGTCGTCGTGCTAAAGGTCGTAAAAGTTTATCTGCCTAATCGCATATTAATGTGGTTAAGCTAAACTTTCCTAGGGAGTTACGTTTGTTAACTCCCGAACATTTTAAATACGTCTTCCAACAGCCGTCCCGCGCCAGTTCACCTGAAATCACTATTCTAGCCCGCAAAAATCACCTTGAGCATCCCCGCTTAGGTTTAACTGTAGCGAAAAAACATCTCAAACGAGCCCATGATCGTAATCGTATTAAACGGTTATGCCGTGAATCTTTTCGTTTAGCACAGCATGACTTACCGAATTATGATTTTGTTGTTGTAGCAAAACAGGGAATCGGCCGCTTAGATAACCGCACTTTATGGCAAACGCTGGATAAATTATGGCAAAGACACATTCGTTTGGCGCAAAAATCCTTATTGGATTAATTCGTTTTTATCAAATCGTTATCAGTCCATTAATTGGCCCTCGCTGTCGTTTCACACCAACTTGTTCTTGCTATGGTATTGATGCTGTAAAAACGCATGGAGTGCTAAAAGGTGGTTGGCTTACGGTTAAACGTATATTAAAATGTCATCCCTTAAACGCGGGTGGGTACGATCCCGTTCCACCCAAGATCAATAATAACAAAACAGAGAATAAATAATGGATTCAAGACGCGGCCTGTTGGTCATTGCACTACTCTTTATGTCTTTTATTGTTTATCAGCAATGGCAACTTGATTATCACACGCCAAAACCTGTGGCAATTGAGCAAACTGTAACATCCACATCAGATGTTCCTGCTTCTTCTGGGAACAATACGGTCATCGCAACGGATACCCAAGTAAAAGGTAAAGTGATTACCTTAGAAAATGATGTATTCCGTTTGAAAGTTAATACCTTAGGTGGTGATGTTATTAGTTCTGAATTGTTGAAATATGATGCTGAACTAGATTCCAACATGCCATTTGTATTGTTACAAAATACACCAGAACATGTGTATATCGCTCAAAGCGGTTTAATCGGTAAAGATGGTATTGATACGAAAGCTGGTCGTGCTGATTATCAAGTAGAGGGTGAAAACTTCAAATTAGCCGATGGTCAAAACGAATTAATTGTTCCTTTGGTTTATCAAAAAGAGGGCGTGACTTATCGTAAAATTTTTGTCTTGAAACGCGGTGAATATGACATTGCGGTCAATTACGAAATTAATAACCAAAGCGATAAAACGATTGAAGTTGAACCTTATGGTCAGTTAAGACATACTTTAGTTGATAGCTCCGGTAGTGTGGCGATGCCAACTTATACCGGTGGTGCTTATTCTTCTTCTGAAACTAATTATAAAAAATACAGTTTCAGTGACATGGAAAATGCCAATTTATCAGTGAATACCAAAGCAGGTTGGGTTGCAGTGTTACAACATTATTTCGTTTCTGCTTGGATTCCTAACCAAGATGCCGACAATCAACTTTATACTTTGACAGATAAAGCGAATAATATCGGTTCAATTGGGTATCGCGGTCCTGTTGTTGCGATTCAACCGAATACAACCGAGAAATTAACCAGCAAATTATGGACCGGTCCAAAATTACAAAATGAAATGGGGCAAGTTGCAGATCATTTAGATCTCACTGTGGACTACGGTTGGGCGTGGTTTATTGCAAAACCATTGTTCTGGTTGCTGACATTCATTCAACAATTGGTTCACAACTGGGGTGTGGCGATTATCTGTGTTACCTTAGTGGTTAAAGCGATTTTATATCCGCTCACAAAAGCACAATATACCTCAATGGCTAAAATGCGTATGTTGCAACCAAAATTGCAAGAAATGCGCGAACGTTTCGGTGAAGATCGTCAGCGTATGAGCCAAGAAATGATGAAACTCTACAAAGACGAGAAAGTAAACCCATTAGGTGGTTGTTTACCGCTGTTGTTACAAATGCCGATTTTCATTGCCTTGTATTGGACGTTTATGGAAGCAGTTGAATTACGTCACGCACCGTTCTTTGGTTGGATTCAAGACTTGTCTGCGCAAGATCCGTATTACATCCTACCGATCTTAATGGGCGCCTCCATGTTCTTGTTGCAAAAAATGTCTCCGACACCGGTTGCCGACCCAATGCAACAAAAGATCATGAACTTCATGCCGTTAATCTTCATGGTGTTCTTCCTTTGGTTCCCTGCAGGTTTGGTGCTTTACTGGTTGGTATCTAACTTGATCACGATTATCCAACAACAACTGATTTATCGTGGTTTAGAGAAAAAAGGGTTACATACCCGTCATAAAAAATAGTGAAATCTAGAGAATTAAAAGGCACGCATTGTGCCTTTTATTTTAGTTAAAAAAATGCATGAAAAAATGACCGCACTTTTGCATCATAAAGTTCGGTTACAAAACGCAACGCTTTTTGACGGTTGGTTCTGTCAACGACCCAATTAGCGGAAACAAGCGACCTTATAAAGAAAAAATTAAACGTTTTGAGAGCAGACTTATGAAAGAAACAATCGTAGCTCAAGCCACAGCCCCGGGGCGAGGTGGTATTGGCATTTTACGTGTATCAGGCCCCAAAGCTATTGACGTAGCGCAAGCGGTGTTAGGGAAATGTCCAAAACCGAGAATGGCAGATTATTTGCCCTTTAAAGATGCTGATGGCACCGTGTTAGATCAAGGGATTGCATTGTATTTTAAAGGGCCAAATTCCTTTACCGGTGAAGACGTACTTGAACTTCAAGGACACGGTGGACAGGTCGTATTAGATTTATTGCTAAAGCGTATTTTACTTATTGATGGCATTCGGCTGGCGCGTCCGGGCGAGTTTTCTGAGCAGGCATTTTTGAACGATAAATTGGATTTAGCCCAAGCGGAAGCGATTGCCGATTTAATTGATGCCAGCTCCGAACAGGCAGCACGTTCAGCACTGAAATCGTTGCAAGGCGAGTTTTCCAATAAAGTGAATCAGCTTGTGGATTCGGTTATTTATTTACGTACTTATGTCGAGGCGGCGATTGATTTTCCGGATGAAGAAATCGATTTTCTTGCCGATGGCAAAATTGAAGGACATTTGAATGGCATTATTGCGCAGTTGGATCAGGTGCGTGCCGAAGCGAAACAAGGTTCTATTTTGCGTGAAGGGATGAAAGTGGTCATTGCCGGTCGCCCTAACGCCGGGAAATCCAGTTTATTGAATGCCCTTGCCGGACGTGAAGCGGCCATTGTCACTGATATTGCCGGTACTACGCGGGATGTGTTGCGCGAGCATATCCACTTAGATGGCATGCCATTACATATTATTGATACTGCAGGCTTACGTGATGCGACAGATGAGGTGGAGCGCATTGGTATTTCGCGTGCATGGAATGAAATTGAACAGGCGGATCGTATTTTATTGATGCTAGACAGCAGTGATGCCGAACAAGATTTAATTAAAGTGCGGTCGGAATTTCTGGCAAAATTACCGAACACTATTCCGGTTACCCTTATTCGCAACAAAGCGGATTTAACCGGTGAAACGGAACGCTTATATGAGCAAGACGGTTATACGGTCGTCAATTTGTCCGCAAAAACTCAGCAAGGCGTGGATTTATTGCGTGAGCATTTAAAACAAACGATGGGGTATCAAACGGGTATCGAAGGGGGCTTCTTAGCTCGCCGTCGCCACTTGGAAGCCTTAGAACAGGCGGCACAACACTTACAGACAGGACACATTCAATTAACCCAATTCCATGCCGGTGAATTGTTGGCGGAAGAGTTGCGTATGGTGCAAGATGCCTTAAGTGAAATTACCGGCCAGTTTACCTCTGATGATTTGCTCACGAATATTTTTAGTTCGTTTTGTATCGGGAAATAGAGACAAAGTACGGTCGGTTTTGACTGCATTTTTCAGGTATAAAAATACCGATGGTTTTCCATCGGTATTTTTGTTTATGTTAACTAGAGTAAGAGCGCAGAGCCCCATTTGATAATATCGAAGAAGAATTTATTTTGGTTAGTCGCCACACCGTCAGCGGATTTTGTGGTACCATCAGGATTTTTCTGAACTTCGATCATACCGTTTTTATATTGGCCTTTTACCACTTCTAAATCATCGGCGGCATTTTTTCTTAACGTCTCACATTGTGCTTTATCCATCTCTTCCACTTTATCCTGTCTAAATTTCTTATATTGATAAGTGGCGTAATTCATGGATTTTTCATCGTCTTGAATAATTTTTACATATTTCTCGCCAATGATGTTTTCTAACGGGTAGAAGAAAATATATTGTGAATGAATGTAAGCATCTTCTTTTGGAAAGTGCTGTTGCAAAATACGGGTTAAATTTGGATAGATACATTGTTCTGCTTGTTTGCTGGCGAATACCCAACGTTGTGCATTATCATCGGATAACAAATAATCTGCGCCGGCATATTCGCCGGGAATTGGGTCCTGCTCGGTGCCAAATAATGAGCAACCGGTAAGGAATAAAATGACGCCCGAAAAAATAAATTTCTTTAACATGGTTAAACCTTTATAGCTTGATACATTACAAAAAACGTTGGCTATTCTAGCAATAAGCGTGTCATTTAGAAATGATTTGTTTTGTGGAAAGTAAAAAGTGCGGCGGGTTTTCAGCATAAATTATGTTGGAGGCTCCACCACACTTTTATAAGAGGAAAAACTAGCAGCAAATCACCTGTTCAATCATACGACCTTTTTTAGCAGCGTTGGTGTTAGGCTATTTATCGTCACTTCAGTTGATAGAGGAAGGGGATTTCCCACAAAGGTTTTGTTCGTTACTTGCATTTATTGATTTTCTATTATGTAAATACATCACAGGAATCAGCATGTACCCTCTGAATTCTTGTTGATAAATTTCTCCAAGGCTTTTGCTTCCTTGTTGTGCTTTTTCACATTGCTATTTTTCCTGGGCATCGGCATTATCGAAGGCGATTAATGTCATGATTGCGCAGGCAAGCGTAGTAAATTTTAAGATTTTCATTTTTCTCCTAAAATTTAACTATTGATAATAAAAAAAACCGCACTCTTTTAAAAGTGCGGTCATTTTTACGGGTGTTTTTTTATTCGCTAAACGAATCTTTCAAACGTTCATCAGCACGACGGGCTTCGCCTTTGTGTTGTAATTTATTGAGCTGTTTCTCAAGTTTCTCTTCAACGTCGTTGATGGCTTTATACATATCTTCCGCCTCAGCGCTGGCAATGAGGTTGCCAAATGGAGTGCCGATAGAGGCATCAACGGAAAAGCCTTTAGGCGTTTTGTTTAAAATAAAATGAGGATTGATCAGTTGGGTATGCCATTTATTCAGTTTGACAAGTCGTTCTTCAACATGAGCACGGATTGCAGGGGTGATATCCATTTGTTTACTGGTAATATTTAATGTCATAGCATTTACCTCTTATGTGAATGGGGTCTGAGACCCGGTTGAAATCCTTAGTTACAACATAGTAACCTTGCCTTTAATTTTCAAGCGCTTTTTAGGTTGTTTAAAAAGAAAAGTTTAAAAATATGATCCAGGTCTGAAAATTGGGAAAAGATGCTTTTTTTGGGGAGAGAAGTTGCTATGATGGGCAAGTTAAAGAAAGCGGATATTATATTTAATATCCGCTTTCTTTTTTATTATTGGGTCATTTCGTCTTGATCAAACTGATTGGCATTGAGGCGTGAAAAATAGTCTTTCGTTTCTTCAATGACCACTTTGCGCAAGCCGATTAAGGCAATTAAGTTTGGAATCGCCATTAAGCCGTTGACGATATCCGCTAAAATCCAAATGAGATTTAAATGAATAAACGCGCCACAGCCGACTAATGCGATAAATACGATACGGTAGAGTTTAATACCTCGGATTCCCACCAAATAAACAAAGCAACGTTCACCGTAATAGCACCAACCAAGAATGGTCGTAAAGGCGAAAAACAGGAGCCCAATGGTGACAATCGTTGCGCCAATAGAAGAACCTAAACCTTGAGAGAATGCATAGTTTGTCACGACAGCACCTTCCATGCCCGGCGTTTGCCACGCACCGGTTAGGACTAAAACAATACCCGTCATAGTACAGACGATAATCGTATCTAAGAATGTACCGGTCATGGAAATCAGGCCTTGGCGTACAGGCTCTTTGGTTTGTGCGGCAGCCGCAGCAATCGGAGCACTCCCTAAACCGGATTCATTGGAAAAAATCCCGCGAGCTACACCGGATTGGATGGCTTTCATCACGGTAAAACCTAATGCACCGCCCAATGCGGCTTCCGGATTGAATGCACTGTGAATGATTAACTGAAGTGCGGTCGGAATTTTGTCTAAATTTAACAGAATGATAATGATGGATGTCGCAACATAAAAGACTGCCATAAACGGCACGATGTAGGATGACACCAACGCGATACGTTTTACTCCACCAAGAATAATTAAGCCTACTAACAGGGTGATGATAGCCGCGGTGATACTGACGGGAATGCTAAAAGTATCTTGCATCGCATGGGTGATGGCGTTGATTTGCGGGAACGTGCCGATACCAAAGAACGCAACCAGTACGCCAAATAGGGCAAAGAGTTTTGCTAACCACCCCAAACCAAGACCACGTTCGATGTAATACATCGGACCACCAGCCATAAAACCGTTTTTGTCGCGTACACGATATTTCACGGCTAACAAACATTCTGCGTATTTGGTCGCCATGCCAAGCAATGCGACTAACCACATCCAGAAGATGGCACCTGGGCCGCCCGCTTGTACTGCTGTTGCAACGCCCACGATGTTCCCTGTGCCGATGGTGGCGGCAAGCGCGGTACACAAGGCGGCAAAAGAAGAAACATCCCCTTTTTGTTGTAAGCCAGAATCGCGTTTAAACAAATAACGTAAGGCACGAGGCAATTGAACGATTTGAATAAAGCCTAAGCGAAAGGTTAAATATAATCCGGTACCGGATAATAAAATGAGTAGAGGTGGACCCCATATAAAAGAGTCTATTGCAGATAGAATATTTTCGAATGTCATTGATGGTTCCTCGTAAATAACCTGATTACAAGGAGGCGGAAAGAATTTTACGGATAGATAAAATAGGAAATAACTCAATAAATTGAGTACGTTATATTAACCGAAATCTTCTGCCCCTGTCCTTTTGCCTGAGCGTTTGAAAAGCGGTGAATATTCCGCTTCTTTGCGCCTTCGGCGTCCATGAGTACTTTCAAGTAGAACTTAAAAGTACCTTGGCTCTCTCCAAGGGTTCGTCCAGTAACAGTCCCTGCCATCGCGCCTGAAAGATTTTACCTCGTCGGCGTGGGGTCAATTCCCCGCTCTCCAGCTACCTTCGTCCGAACAATTTATGCTTGCACATAAAGTGTGATAAATTCTAGCAATATAATTTTAAGATCTCAATCATGCCGTTGGTTGCGTTGCCATTTTTTTGCAATATAACTGCATGTGGGCACCAATTTGAGCTGATTTTCTCGAATAAACGTGATTAAGGCTTGATATAACTTGTCTGCAACGCCTTGCCCACGTAATGTTTCCGACACATAAGTGTGATTGGCGTTGATGGTGTGGTTGTCAATGAAAAAATAAGTGAGCTTGGCAACACGTTGTTGTCTTTCGTCTAACACAAAAAATGTTCCTTGCTCGGCATTTTTCTCGTGCTGAATTTTCATGAGTGGTTTACCCAGTCATTGTCTTCATTTAATAGTCCGCTAGCTGCAAAATCGGCCGTTTCGCATGGAATTGCTTTTTCTTCCGCCGCCCATTCACCTAAATCAATGAGTTGGCAACGTTTGCTACAAAAAGGACGGTAAGGACTTTGTTCCGACCATTCAACCTGCTTATGGCAAATAGGACAAGAAACCGTAAAAATATCATCGCTCATTGAATTTCTCCGCGAGTTGTAAATAGAGGTGGTGTAAGTCTAGCACTTTTTGTTTAAGTTGAGGCAGGCCGGCAATAAGGTCTTCGTTATTGTTAATGACATCATCGGCATATTTTAAACGTTCTTGGCGGCTCACCTGAGATTGCATAATGCGTTTAATCTGCTCAACTTGATTGTTATCCCGTTGGCCGGCACGTTCTACTTGGGTGTGCTCTAACACATCAATGACTAAGATTCGCTGACAAAGTGCGGTCAAATTATTTTCAATTAATAACGGCACCATGAAAATGCAATAAGGCGCTTGTTGTGCGGCGAGTTGTCGTAACATTTCATGACGAATGGCGGGGTGCAATAATTGATTCAGCCAGTGTTTCTGCATTTCATTGGCAAAGATCTTTTCTCGCAGGGCTGCGCGATTGAGCGTGCCGTCTTTAAGTAAAATCTCCGGTCCGAAATGGGCCGCAATTTCTGCCAATAATGGTGAACCTTTTTCTACCACTTGGCGAGCAACAAGATCGGCATCAACGATTGGTACGCCAAGTTCTGCAAATAATCCGGCAATGGTACTTTTACCACTACCGATCCCCCCTGTTAGCCCAACCACATATGTCATGTTATGTCCTTTGTATCATCAACAGTGGTGCGATCATACGTTCATGTGTTCAATTAAGCAATAAACAGACGAGACCTGAAAAAGAGAGAAATGGACCGAATGGAACCGCGTTGAGTGTACGGTTTCGATACTTGGCGTAGGTCGTGTAAGTTAAGCCGAAGAGGCAGGAGAGGAATAAAAAGATGGGAAGTTGCTGTGCCGGCAGAAAAGCCCCTAACCCGAGAGCCAGCCAGTAGTCGCCTCGTCCTAACGCTTCTTGTCGGTAATACCCTTTGGCAGCATGATAGATGACATAAAAAACGCCTCCAAAGAGGACCGCACTTTGTAGGCTTTGTTCAAGGGATAATGCGCCGATTTGCCAATATGCTGCTCCTAAGCCAAGGGCAAGTAAGGCTTGGCACAATGTAGGTGAGATAAGGCGATAGTGCCAATCCACCGAAGAAATTGCGCTCAAAATGGTGGCATACAGCGCAAGGCAAAGTCCCTTTGATGGCTCGTCATTGGTGGCATAGCAAAGTAAAAACAACAGTGCGAACAGCATGCCGTAAGCCAGTGCTGAAGCTTGTCTTTGGAGTGGCTTGAGAACGGATTTTTCCGGCATAAAGTGCGGTGGATTTTCCGGGTAAATTTCAATGTATGCGCTGTAAACCTCATGGCTTAATTTGTGGGCAAAATGTGCCACATAATTATGTACCAACCCGCCACAGACAACACCAGCAAGCAGAAAGAATAGCCACATCATTGTACTAGCGAACCCATGTTAAAAATCGGTAGGTACATGCCTAGCATAATTAAACCGATAAGTCCGCCGATAATCACCATTAATAAAGGTTCAAGCATTTGTGACAGGAGATCAATTTGATGATCTAGCTGTTGTTGGTGATCGTTGGCGATAAATTGCAGCATCTTGGGCAATTGTCCGCTTTGTTCTCCTACTTGTAGCATTTGTTGGGCTGCCGGAGGAAAAATTTGTCCGCTCACGCTGGTGGAAAACGGATAGCCTTGTTGAATCCAATGGAGTACTGATTGCACTTCCGTTATTAATATTAAATCACCTTGTAATTGAGGTTTGGTTTGCCAGCTTTGTTTTTTCGGCAGGAAAGATTGAAGTGCCTGATTTAGTGGAATGCCAGCCTGTAACATCAAAAATAAACTGCGGCTGAAGCTCACCAAACGGGAAAGTCGAACAATATGATTAAGCACCGGAATATTGTTGAAAAAACGCGTTTTTTGTCGATGAAGCCAGGGGGAGTGTTTCAGCTGAAAGCGAATGAGTATGATGGTGAGTACAACAACGATGAGTAGCCCCAACCAATAATTTTGTAACCCTTGGGAGAGCGTAAGCAGAAGTTGTGTAAAGGTGGGGAGTTGGGCGCTGTTGTTGTCATACATTGCGGCAAACTGTGGCACGATGAATAACAATAAAAGGATGGTCAAGATTAACGAAATACCAAGAACCAATACAGGGTAAAGCAGGATTTTTTGTATTTTACGCTGCAACGCCAGTGTTTGTTGTTTATGTTGGGCTATTTCATGACAAACCGCAGCAAGTTTGCCGGTCATTTCACCTACTTGAATAAGTTGGCGTTCTTGATAGGTAAGATATAACCCTTGCTGTTCTAAGGCTTGAGAAAAGGCTAACCCCCTTTCAATGTCTCGTAATAAGAGACGAAGCCATTGATTCAGTGCGATATTGGTGCAGTTTTGCAACAGAATTTGCAGACTATTTTTTAAGGGAACCGCGGCTTGTAATAATGTCGCGAGCTGTGAAAGTAAGGCGCAGATCTCGGCATTTTTCGGTTTATTGCTCAGTTGCCAGTTTTGTTGCAATGTAATGCTTTGCAAACCTCGCGCCATTAACTGCTGCCGTGCCTTTGCATCGCTTTCTGCTACGATTAGTCCCTTTTGTTTTTGTTGTAACCGATTGAAGGCTCGCCAGCGAAACAGTTTTAATTTAGTCATGTGTTTGTCCTAATACCCGGTGAATTTCAGCCAAATCAGTTATGCCGTTTTTGAGTTTTTCTAAGGAGCTTTGGTGTAAATCATCGAAATCCACTGCATAGCCTTGTGGATGATGTGATTGAGGCTGAAGAAATTGATATACCCCGATACGTCCTTTGTAGCCTTGATGACAGTCACAAAAACATGCGGGATTTCCACCGCACTTTGGGCAACATTTACGCACCAATCGTTGCGCAATGACGAGCAGCAAACTGCTGTCGATTTCATAGCGCTGAATACCTAACTGCTGTAAGCGGGAAATGGCGGAAGGGGCATCATTGGTGTGTAAGGTAGAAAGGACTAAGTGCCCCGTTTGTGCAGCACGTAGTGCCATGGCGGCACTTTCTTCATCACGAATTTCACCTAGCATAATGATGTCGGGATCTTGGCGTAAGAAGGTGCGAAGGAGACGGCTGAAATCCAAGCCAATAGGATTATTCACTTGAGTTTGAATAATACCTGGCAACTGAATTTCAATGGGATCTTCTGCCGTCATAATGTGCTTTTCCGGTGTATTTAAATACTGTAATGCGGTATACAAAGAAATACTTTTGCCGCTACCGGTCGGGCCGGTTACTAAAATCAACCCTTGGGGTTGGCTTAATGCATGAAGGAAAAGTTGTTGCTGCGATTCGGTCATGCCCAATTCACTAAATTCCAACTGAACGGGTCGATTTTGCTGTAAACGCAACACGGCTTTTTCGCCAAATTGGGTCGCAAGGGTCGAGAGACGAAAATCTAAGATATCGGAAAAGGTGGTTTTAAACTGAAAACGGCCGTCTTGCGGTAAACGTGTCTCGCTAATATCCAATTTTGCCAATAATTTCAGACGGGAAATTAAGCGGTTTACCAAAGAACGCGAGATTTGTTCTTGTACTTGCAATACGCCATCAATACGAAAACGCACTTGTAATCCTTCGGCTTGCGGTTCCAAATGAATATCGGATGCTTTTTTCTGGGTAGCGTTTTCAAAAATCTGATTGAGTTGTTGAATGATCGGCTCATCAATTTGCTGGGTATCAGGCTGTTCTTGTAGTTCAGTTGAATAAAAGAGCGGTTGATTTTCCTCGACTTTTTCAGATTTTGTTAAATCCTGTAGTGCGTTTTTGAGTACATGGCTAGGCAATAACACCGGCTCAATGTGCTTTCCACTGAGAAAGGAAAAGGTTTCACAAGCGGCAAGATTGGTTAATGAATCTAATCCCAGCCACAGCGTTTGGGTATCCTCTTTTAACGGTAACGCCAAATAACGTAAGAGAGCGGTTTGTTGTTGCTGATTTCTAAGCCAAAGCTCAGGCGTAATACAAAATTCTTCACCCTGTTGATTGATGACCGAATAATGTCGTTCCATCGGATGTTGCATCCCCTTTACCGCCCTATTAGATTAGCACTTAAGAGCAAAAGCCAGCAGGGAAAATCTCTGCATTATTACCGCAGGAAGCTGTCCAGCTTACCCCCGTGGCAGCGGTGCCGGAGGCGCTGAGGGTGTAGCTAATATTTTCGAGACTGCTTTTCCCGGTTACAGTGATAGCGCCACTTTTTACCTTGGTAGATTTTACATATTTTTGTTTTGTGGCATCGGTAACATCTGCTTGAATACCGTTTTGTCCTCCGCTGCAGTTATCGGTTTTGCCGGTGTTATAAATACACAGTTCCACTTCGGCGCGAAGCGGAGCAGAAGCCTGTAACAATTCGGAAATAGCCGCTTTTTTGGTGTAATTTTGATAAGATGGCACCGCGACAGTGGCGAGAATCGCGACGATCGCAATCACAATCATTAATTCGATTAACGTAAACCCTTTTTTAATGGATTTCAGTGAGATAAAAACGGATTGAATTTTCATAAAAAATACCTTGTTCAATGAAAAATAATAAGGTTGATTTGAAGCAGAGGTATTTTGGCTTAGTGGAAAAACTACGTGAAATTACACCGCACTTTTCTGGGATCTTGATCGCAAAATAAAAATCTTATGATGGAAAAACAGTTACAAATTAAAGACGGATGGTTAGTCAACGAAAGGAGAGTGTTGTCACCGCATTTTGATCAACGCCCTGAGCCAAAGGAGATTTCCTTGTTGATTATCCATTATATCAGTTTGCCACCGGAGCAATTTGGCGGGGGTTATATTGATGATTTTTTTCAAGGAAAATTAGACCCACAGGCACATCCTTATTTTCAAGAAATCAGTCCGTTACGGGTGTCAGCCCATTGTTTAATTGAGCGTACAGGACGGGTTACTCAATATGTGAATTTTGCTGATCGTGCTTGGCATGCAGGTTTATCTTGTTTTGACGGGCGGGATAAATGCAATGATTTTGCTATTGGCATTGAGTTGGAAGGCAGTAATGAACAGCCGTTTACTGATGCACAATATTTGGTATTACAAGCACTTACGCAGGAAATTATGCGGACATATCCGCATATTACCAAAGAGCGTATTGTGGGTCATTGCGATGTGTCGCCGGGGCGGAAAATTGACCCGGGACAATATTTCGATTGGCAACGGTATTTACAGAATATTTAAATTGAACAATAAATAGACAGCACAAGGCGGCATTTTTCATTAACAGGAAAATGCCGTTTCTTTTTTATTATTGTATTGATAAATAATGAGAAATTTTCTTTTGATTATTTGCTAAATTGAAATTTTTCAGGTTATTTCTAGTTATTCTGTGGTTGAAACACAATTTTATCCACAGAAATACTGAATAACTCACAAGAGGATGAAAAAGTGTAAAACAGAAATTGAAAAACGAAAACGTGCTCATTTGTCCAACATAAATTGTTGAAAAAATCGCAAAAAACGGATGAGATATAAATCAGTGAAAATTTGTGAGAAAAATTTAAACAAGTAAGCGAGAAACAGGGAAAGAATTGGAGGGTAGAAAAAGAAATGACAGATTATTTCCTGTTTTTAGCTCGCTATTCACAGGGTTATCCACATCATCAAAAATTCCGCTCAAGAATAACATAAAAATTCGACGTATTTTGGGACTGCACTTTATAACTTTTTAATCTACGGCATAACCTTTATTTCTTTTTCAATATCCAGAATTCTACGTAATATTGACGACCAATTCATCACCCGTTTTATTTATAGGAGTTTTATATGTCACAATTTCCCATCCATACCATCGAAACTGCACCTGAAGCGGCAAAAGAAGCGTTGAAAGCTGTGCAAAATGCGAATGGATTTATTCCAAATTTAATCGGCGTTCTTGCGAATGCACCGACAGCATTAGAAACCTATCGTACGGTGGGCGGAATTAATGGACGAAACAGTTTAACTGCAGCAGAACGAGAGGTGGTTCAAATTACGGCAGCGGTGGTCAATGGTTGCGGTTTCTGTGTGGCTGGGCATACTAAAATTGCCTTAAAGCTATTGAAACTTGAAGAGGCACTGGTTAACCAAATTCGCTCGACTGCGCGCATTGAGCAAGATGTTAAATTAGATGCTCTTGCCCGTTTCACACTGACAGTCATCTTGCAAAAAGCAAAACTGACCCAAGCGCAACAACAAGTCTTTTATGATGCAGGTTACACAAAGGAGAATGCCCTTGATGTGGTGTTAGGGGTAAGTCTAGCGACGTTATGTAATTATGCAAATAATCTTGCAGATACACCGATTAACCCGGAATTGCAGCCTTTTGCTTAATGTTCTTTTTATATGTAAGGCAGTCCTTGTAGACTGCCTTTTTTGTGTCCTGTGTTTTTTATAACTGATGGTTTTGAAATATGGTCACTAATTCTTTTCTTTTTAAAACGTCCTTTGTTAGATTTTAAGTATTGGCAACATATTAATAAACAAGGAGAAAAATATGCAACAACGCGATCTTTATCCCCACGAAATCTTGCAGGATGTCATCGACAAAAGTTATGCAAAATCAATTGGTAGCGTAAAAACCTTGGCTATTCTTAGCTTTCTAGGGGGTGGTTATGTGAGTTTTGGTTATATGGCATATTTAAAAGTCGTCAGTGGTATACCGGCGGAGTGGGCTGGATTGGCAACATTATTGGGGGCAGCGGTCTTTCCTATTTGCTTAATTTGTATTCTTATCGGAGGTGGCGAATTGGCCACGGGGAACATGATGATGATGGCTTTGGGGCGATTAAGCAGACAGGTAAGTTTTCAGAAATTATTACGTAACTGGGTAATTGTGAGCTTAGGTAACCTTGCCGGTGCATTATTTATGGCGTTTTTTCTTGGGCACTATGTGGGGCTGGCTGAAGGCGCAGCAGCAAGTAAAACCATTGCTATTGCAGAAGCGAAAGTAAATATGGATTTCTTGCGAGCCTTTGTTTCAGCGATCGCGTGTAACTGGATGGTGTGTATGGGGATTTGGTTTTATTTTGGTGCAAAGCAAACATCTGGGCGTATTCTTGCGATGTGGTTCCCTGTGATGATTTTTGTGTTGATTGGGCTACAGCATTTTGTGGCAAATATGTTTATTATTCCGGCAGGGATTTTTGCCGGAGCAAATGTAACATGGGGAGAATTTTTCTTAAATATGCTTCCCGTCTTCTTGGGTAATGTGACAGGTGGGGCGGCATTTGTCGGGGCCTCTTATCTTTACGCCTATCGTCATTTGCTGAAAGAGGATTATCAAATTTAGTGCATAAAAGTGCGGTGGCGTTTTTCTGCGTTTTGAATGAAAAATAGGGAATCATGTAGATTCCCTATTTGACTCTTGAATGTGATTGAGTGAAATTTATTTTATTAACTCAACCGGCACTTTTACCACCAATTTTTTAATCTTGGCAGATTGTCCGTTCACGTTACAACAAGGTTTATGGGGTTCATAAGGATAGAACACCGCAAACATATTCGGCACTAAAGTAATCATGCTTTTGTTATCGATGTCTTGAGTGAGCTGGTAATCATCATCTTCGTGATAGGCTTCGTATTTATTTAAGTCAGGGTAGGTTGCGCCGACTTCAATATTTTCCACACCACGAATCAGGACTTGAATATCCAAATAGTTATGGTGCAATTCTGCTTTTTTGCTGGCAGCGTCAGCCAGTTCAGATTCCATCACGTTCATATAAATGCGATCGGTGATGTCATGACGGCCAACTTCTAATTTTTCTAAATCCAACCCTTTTAAATACTCACAGGTTTCGGCAATGACTCTTGGTAAGCCGAGTTTAAAATCGGCACGGGTTAAATCTCCAATTAACATGTTTCCTCCTTTTTTATTTTAAAAACTGGAGTGATTTTATCATCAACCTTATTTTTCAGATAGTCATAAATGGGAATTGCGCAAAAAAGTTACCCATCAAGGCAAAAGCCCTGTATAATGCCTGCGTTTTATTTTCTAAATTAGCGTGCGGCTAACAAAAATGATTTTGTGTCGTAGCCGGTAAAAGTGCGGTGGTTTTTGAGATTATTTTTGCTAGTCGCAAATTGGAAAATAAAACATTGTGATTACTCATTTAAAAAGGAAAACATAGTGAATCCAATTGTTAAACAATTTAAATACGGTCAACATACCGTCACGTTAGAAACCGGCGCCATTGCTCGTCAAGCCACTGCTGCTGTGATGGCAAGCATGGACGACACCACTGTATTTGTGACTGTGGTGGCCAAAAAAGAGGTGAAAGAAGGTCAAGATTTCTTTCCATTAACCGTTAACTATCAAGAACGTACTTATGCTGCCGGCCGTATTCCGGGCGGTTTCTTCAAACGCGAAGGTCGTCCGTCTGAAGGCGAAACCTTAATTGCCCGTTTAATCGATCGTCCAATTCGTCCGCTATTCCCGGAAGGCTTCTTCAATGAAATCCAAGTGATTGCCACCGTGGTTTCAGTTAATCCGCAAATCAGCCCTGATTTAGTCGCCATGATTGGTGCGTCTGCGGCATTAACCTTATCCGGTGTGCCGTTTAATGGCCCAATCGGTGCGGCGCGTGTCGGTTTCATCAACGATCAATTCGTATTAAACCCAACCATCAACGAACAAAAACAAAGCCGTTTGGATTTAGTGGTTGCAGGTACAGATAAAGCCGTATTAATGGTGGAATCTGAAGCGGATATTCTCACAGAAGAACAAATGTTAGCCGCTGTCGTATTCGGTCATCAGCAACAACAAGTGGTGGTGGAAGCCATTAAAGAATTTGCCAAAGAAGCCGGTAAACCACGCTGGGATTGGGGTGCCCCAGAACCAAACACCGATTTAATCAATAAAGTAAAAGCATTAGCTGAAGCACGTTTAGGCGATGCGTATCGCATCACTGAAAAACAAGCGCGTTATGAGCAAATTGATGCGATTAAAGCCGATGTCATCGCACAAATTACCGCTGAAGATGAGACCATCAGCGAAGGAAAAATTATTGATATTTTCACCGCACTTGAAAGCCAAATCGTGCGTGGACGTATTATTGCCGGTGAACCGCGTATTGACGGACGTACCGTGGATACCGTGCGTGCATTAGATATTTGCACCGGTGTGTTACCGCGTACTCATGGTTCGGCAATCTTTACCCGTGGTGAAACCCAAGCATTAGCTGTTGCCACTTTAGGGACTGAACGCGATGCGCAAATCATTGATGAATTAACCGGTGAGCGTTCAGATCACTTCTTATTCCACTATAACTTCCCTCCGTATTCCGTCGGGGAAACCGGTATGATTGGTTCACCAAAACGTCGTGAAATCGGTCACGGACGTTTGGCAAAACGTGGTGTAGCCGCAGTAATGCCAACTTTAGCCGAATTCCCGTATGTGGTACGTGTAGTATCTGAAATTACCGAATCTAACGGTTCTTCTTCTATGGCTTCCGTGTGTGGTGCTTCTCTTGCCTTAATGGATGCCGGTGTACCGATTAAAGCAGCGGTTGCCGGTATTGCGATGGGCTTGGTGAAAGAAGATGACAAATTTGTCGTGCTTTCCGATATTCTTGGTGATGAAGACCACTTAGGCGATATGGACTTTAAAGTGGCGGGTACTCGTGAAGGTGTGACTGCACTTCAAATGGACATCAAAATTGAAGGTATCACTGCTGAAATTATGCAAATTGCATTAAATCAAGCGAAAAGTGCACGTATGCACATTCTTGGTGTGATGGAGCAAGCGATTCCGGCGCCACGCGCGGATATTTCTGATTTTGCACCACGAATCTACACCATGAAAATTGATCCGAAGAAAATCAAAGATGTGATCGGTAAAGGCGGGGCGGTGATTCGTGCATTAACCGAAGAAACCGGTACTTCGATCGATATTGATGATGACGGCACAGTGAAAATCGCTGCAGTGGATAAGAATGCTGTACAAGATGTGATGGCACGTATCGAAGACATCACTGCTGAAGTCGAGGCCGGCGCCATTTACAAAGGTAAAGTGACTCGCTTAGCGGATTTCGGCGCATTCGTTTCTATCGTAGGTAATAAAGAAGGCTTGGTTCACATTTCTCAAATTGCTGAAGAGCGTGTAGAAAAAGTCAGCGACTATCTACAAGTAGGACAAGAAGTCATGGTTAAAGTCGTCGAAATCGATCGTCAAGGTCGTATTCGTTTAACCATGAAAGACCTTGCTCCGAAAGCAGAAGCTGCTCAACACGTATCCGATGATATTGTAGAGCAGGCATAATTTAAATTTTTTCAAAATGTTACGGTACATTATGTGCCGTAACATTTGTTTTTCAACAAGCAATACTCTGCTTTAAGGCTTATAAAGAAATGACGCAACGTAATGGGTTGTCTAATTTCGCGATTTTCCTAACCATTTTATTTTCAGTCTTTGTATTATCAGGCTGTGTCGGCTTGAGCAATACCTTTGTGTCTAAAAATAAAGTCGTGTTAGCCGAGCAAAATCCAAGCCAGCATTTTGAACAGGAAGTCATGATTGTTCGGATTAGTCAGGTGTTGCTCGTTGGAAAAATGAGTAATGAAGAACGTGCTTCTCTCCATTTTGAACGGGGCGTGCTGTACGATAGTTTGGGGCTTTGGGCTTTAGCGCGTTATGACTTTACTCAAGCTCTTGCATTGCAACCAAAAATGGCGGCAGTGTATAACTATCTAGGGCTTTATTTATTACTGGATGAAGACTATGACGGCGCATTAGAAGCCTTTAATACAGTTTTCAGCCTCGATCCTGACTATGAATATACCTTTCTTAATCGAGCATTAGACTTCTATTATGTGGAACGGTATAACCTCGCCGAACAGGATTTCTTGGCATTTTATCAACGTAATAAATCGGATCCTTACCGCGTCTTGTGGCTGTATTTGAATGAATTAAAATTCAAGCCGGCTGAGGCGCAAAAAAATCTGGCTCAACGTGCTGTTGGGCTGTCTCAGGATTATTGGGGTACCTACATTGTCCAGTATTATTTGGGCAAATTGTCAGTTCAGGAACTACAGGCTAAAGCGCAGCAGTTTGCCACAAAAACAGCGACGCAATACGCAGAGATTCTGACTGAAACCTACTTCTATCTAGCAAAACAAAAACTCAATATGGGACAGGTTGATGAGGCTGAGACCTTATTCAAACTGGCTGTTGCAAATCAGGTGTATAACTTTGTGGAGTATCGTTTTGCGGTGTTTGAGCTTTCAAAATTAGGACAACAGGCTCAAGCAGAATAACGGTGAGCATAACTCAACCGGCGGATGCGTTGTAAGGCGCAAAACGACACATGGTAATAACCTGAAAGCTTTCGTTGAGCTTTCCTTTTATACATTCGAGTATTTTTAATGACTGAAACTAAAATGACTTTCAAGGATTTAGGCTTGCCTGAATTCATTCTTAATGCTGTTGCCGATCTTGGCTTTGAAACACCCTCTCCAATTCAACAAATTTGCATACCGCACTTATTAGAAGGCCGTGATGTACTGGGAATGGCGCAAACCGGGAGTGGGAAAACCGCCGCCTTTTCTTTGCCAATTTTGGCGAAAATCGATCCGACAGAAAAACACCCGCAATTATTAGTGATGGCACCGACCCGTGAATTAGCTATTCAAGTTGCTGATGCTTGCGAGCAATTCGTGAAATATGCCAAAGGTATTAACATTGTGACTTTATATGGTGGCCAACGTTATGACATCCAATTACGTGCGTTAAAACAAGGGGCGCAAGTTGTGGTGGGGACACCAGGACGCATTTTGGATCACCTACGTCGTGGCACCTTAAGTCTTGCTGAGCTTAAAGCCATTGTGTTAGACGAAGCGGATGAAATGTTGCGAATGGGCTTTATTGATGATGTGGAAACCGTGATGGCAGAATTACCTGAACATCACCAAACCGCACTTTTCTCCGCCACCATGCCGGAGCCGATTCGTCGAATCACCAAACGCTTTATGAACGATCCACAAGAAGTCAAAATTAAAGCGACCCAACAAAGTGCGCCGGATATTGCGCAAAGCTGCTGGTATGTTCATGGCTTCCGTAAAAATGAGGCTTTATTGCGTTTCTTGGAAGTGGAAGATTTTGATGCGGCCATTATTTTCACCCGTACCAAAACCGGCACATTAGACGTGACTGAATTATTAGAAAAACACGGTTTCCGTGCAGCGGCATTGAACGGGGATATGACACAACAATTACGTGAACAAACCTTAGATCGTTTGCGTAGTGGTAGCTTAGACATCGTTGTGGCGACAGACGTCGCGGCGCGTGGTATCGATATTGAACGTATTAGTCTTGTGGTGAACTATGACATTCCACTGGATGCAGAATCTTATGTACACCGTATTGGTCGTACAGGTCGTGCAGGGCGTTCCGGTCGTGCGTTATTGTTCGTGGAACCACGCGAACGTCGTTTATTGCGCAATGTTGAACACCTTATCAAGAAAAATATTGAAGAGGTGGAATTGCCGAATCATGAAGTGTTACAAGCTTGTCGCCGTAAAAAATTCAAAGATAAAATTACTGCGCAGTTGGAACATCATGATTTAGAGCTTTACCGTGAATTGTTGGAAGATATGTTTACTGCCGACCAATCACAAGAAGACATTGCTGCCGCTATGATGATGTTGTTACAAGGCAAACAAAAACTGATTCTTCCACCGGATCCAGTGGTGGACAAAAAATCCCGCCGTGATCGTAATGAACGCGGTGACCGTCGTGAAAATCCTCGTTCAGCAGAACGTCGTGGTGAACGTAAAGGCTATGGCAATCCACAACCAATGGATTTATATCGTATTGAAGTGGGTCGCGGAGATGGTGTGGAAGTTCGCCATATTGTTGGCGCGATTGCCAATGAAGGCGACATTAATAGTCGCTATATTGGTCACATCAAGCTGTATGATGATTATTCCACCATTGAATTGCCACAAGGTATGCCGAAAGAATTGTTACAACAATTCGCGAAAACACGTGTGTTGAATAAACAAATGCGTATGTCTTTTATCGGTGAAGCCAAAGGCGAGCGTGGAGGTGATAATTTTGGCGGAAAACGCCGTGGCGGCCGTTTTGAAGATAAAGGTTTCAAAGGCGATCGTAAATTTAAAGAAAAATCCCACCGCACTTTTAAAGAGAAACGTGAGTTTAGAAAATAAAAAAGAAGACCGCACCTAAAGTGCGGTCATTTTTTTAGATACATTTATGGCTTATCATGTGATAAGCCGTTTTTCTTATTCTTCTAGAATGACTTTGCCGATATAGCCGAGGTTGCGATGTTGTTGTGCATAGTCAATGCCATAACCCACCACAAATTCATCAGGAATAGTGAAACCAACCCAGTCTACCGGTACATTTACTTCACGACGGGATGGTTTATCCAACAGAGTACAAATTGTCAAAGAGGCCGGAGCGCGTAAATTAAGAATCTCACGCACTTTTTCTAAAGTGTAGCCTGTATCAATAATGTCTTCTACGATCAGCACGTTTTTATCGCGGATATCGCTTTCAATATCTTTTGTAATGCGAACATCGTGGTTAGTTGTCATGCCGCTACCGTAGCTTGATGTGGTCATAAATTCGATTTCTACTGGCAAATGTAATTCGCGTACTAAATCCGCCATAAACATAAAGGAACCACGCAACAAGCCTATTACCACAAGGCGATTAACGTTTTTTTGTTGATAGAATGCGGTGATTTCTTTGCCAAGTTCAGCAATACGGGAACGGACTTCTTGTTCGGAAATAAGAATATCGACGTGGTGTTTTTTCATTTAAATGTTACCTTTGGCAGATGATAAGGGCGCTATTTTAACAAAAAAAAGACTGAAGTTTAAACTTCAGTCTTTTTAAGTACCCTAACGAATTTACTTTCTACTCTACCTGTTTGGCGTGCTATGCAGACTTCCAATAACAACCATTCATCTCCATTGCAATACTTAACAGATGCGGCTTATGTTAGCAGAGTTTTCACTCTTGTCAATAAGAATTATTCTCATTTTTATTTTTTAGTTTCCTGAAATTTTCATTTTTTCCAACAAAATGGAACCTGTCTGAATATTGGAGCGATGCTCAATATCATCGGCAACAGCAACAATATTGCGTAACATGTCCGGCAGTTGTCCTGCGATGGTGATTTCTGCAACCGGATATTGAATTTCACCGTTTTCCACCCAAAAACCGGCAGCACCTCGTGAATAATCACCGGTAACTAAATTTACACCTTGTCCCATCACTTCCGTTACAAGCAATCCTCGATTCATTTGGCGTAAAAGTGCGGTCAGTTTTTCTGATGAATTTGGTTTGACCAACCAGTTGTGAATGCCGCCGGCATGCCCGGTGCTTTGCATACCGAGCTTTCGTCCGCTGTAACTGGTGAGCAAATAAGTTTGTAGAATCCCGTTGCGAATAATCTCTATGTCCTGCGTTCTAACCCCTTCACTATCAAATGGGGTTGACGCTAATTGACCGATAAGATGCGGTCTTTCAGCGATCTCAAACCAATCAGGCAATACTTGCTTACCTAAATGATCCAATAAGAAGCTGGCTTTGCGGTATAAGCTTCCTCCACTGATAGCCGCGGCTAAATGGCTGATTAAGCCGGTTGCGACATCATTTAAGAAAATGACCGGGGCTTCTTGTGTGGCAAGCTTCTGGGGTTGTAATCGAGCAATCGCTTTTTGTGCCGCATTTTCACCGACCCAATGAGGTGGCGCTAATTGATTGATATTGCGTGCTACCGTGTATTCATAGTCTCGTTCCAGTTGTTCTTGATGCTCTGCAATGACGGAGCAAGAAAGCGAATAGCGGCTGGATAAATAGCTTTGCAACATGCCGTGGCTGTTGCCATAAACACGCACTCCGGTGTGGGCGTTAAAAGAAGCCCCTTCACTGTTCACGATACGGTCATCGTGTTCTAAGGCTGCTTTTTCAGTATCCAAAGCAAGTTGTACCGCTTTATCAACGTCAATTTCAGCAGCGTGATACAAATCCAAATCCGGTGCATTAAATGCCATTAATTCTTTGTCGGCTAACCCAGCACACTCATCCGGTGAAGTGTATTTGGCAATAGCAAGCGCCGCTTCTACGGTATTTTTGATGGCTTCCGGTGTTAAATCTGAGGTAGAGGCATTGCCTTTTTGTTGTCCGATATAGACAGAAATACCCAACGCGCCGTCATTGTTAAATTCAACGTTTTCAATTTCCTGTAAGCGGGTGGAGACGGAGAGGCCACCGGATTTAGTCACACCCACTTCGGATGTTGCACCTACTTTTTGTGCAATTTCAATGGCAAGGCTGACAGCATCGCGTAGTTGTTGTTCTTGGTGGTGTAAAAGTGCGGTGGTATTTTCAAGTGTTTTTTGTGGCATTGTACTTTTCTCAATGGTGAAATTTCGCTAATTTTAGCGTATTTTTCTTTTTAAGGCGAACCACGGATTCTGTGCTAAAATGCACCGCACTTTTAAGTAGAACGATGGAAAAGAAGATGGCAAAACGTAAAAAAGAAGATTTTGACTGGCAAGACGAAGAACAGGAAGAAATTATTTGGGTCAGCAAAAGTGAAATTAAACGGGATGCGGAAGCCTTAAAAAAACTGGGTGAAAAACTGGTTGAGCTGACAAAGGCAAAATTAGATAAAATCCCTTTGGAAGACGCTTTATTGGAGGCCGTTAATTTAGCCCAGCGTCTGCAAAAAGAAGCGCGTCGTCGCCAATTGCAATATATCGGTAAATTATTGCGCGGGATGGATGTTGAGCCCATCCAGGCTGCTTTGGAGAAATTAGAGAACAAACATCAGCAACAACAAGCAATGTTGCATAAGTTGGAATTATTACGTGATGCGTTAGTGGCAAAAGGCGATGATGCATTAACGGATTTTCTAACGGATTATCCGCATGCTGATCGACAACATCTGCGAAATTTGATTCGTACCGCAAGTAAGGAAAAAGAACAGAATAAACCGGCAAAAGCCTACCGTGAAATTTTCCAGTATTTGAAGGAAATTGTGTTGGAAGATTAGCCCGATGTGAAATAATTCAGCCCCTTAATAAGCAATTTATTAAGGGGCTGTTTTTTATGAGCGGATTAATTTAGCCAGAAGAAGTAACCGAAGGTTGCAATAACTAAGATACACACGATATTCAAAAGAATACCGGCTCTGACCATTTCACTTTGTTTCACTTCACCGGTACCGAACACAATGGCATTCGGCGGTGTTGCGACCGGCAACATGAAGGCACAGGAAGCCCCTAACCCGATGATTAGGGCTAAGCCGATTTCCGGCATACCAAGAGATTGTGCGATAGAAATGAAAATCGGCACTAACAAGGCTGCACTGGCAGTGTTGGAGGTAAATTCTGTTAAGAAAATAATAAATGTCGCAACTAATAAACCGATGAGATAGAAGTGGCCGCCTTCAATCAGGAATACGATACCGTCAGCCAAGATTTTGCTTGCGCCGGAATTTTTTAATACCGCACTTAAGGTTAAGCCGCCACCGAAGAGCATTAATACGCCCCAATCGGTGTTGTTTTGAATTTGCTTCCAGTTTGTTACCCCGGCAACACAAAGGAGCACGGCGGCAGATAAAGCGATAACGCTATCGAAGCTGGCAATTTTACCCTCTAATCCTAATGCGCCTGCAAGAATTGGGTTAATTTGGCTACTGAAAACCCAGCTCAACGCAATAAAGACGAAGATCGCTAAGGTGATCCAACGTGGTTTATTCATTGGAATGGCTTCAAATTGTTGGTCAAAACGAATATTGAGTTTTGGCTTGAAGACAATATAAAGCGTGCCGATCATCAGTGGCATAAGAATTAACATAATCGGTAAGCCATACCACAACCAATCGGCAAAAGTGAGGTGCAATTGGGTGGCAACGATGTTGTTTGGCGGACTTCCCACTAAGGTTCCCATGCCGCCGATGCTGGCACTATAGGCAATCCCTAACAGCACGAACACATAGGTGTTATGTTCTGAATCACGATCTAAACGGCTAAGCACGCCCATGGCAAGGGGTAACATCATGGCTGCAGTCGCGGTGTTGCTGACCCACATGGACAAAAATGCGGTCACGGAGAATAAATACATCACCGCGACAAATAAATTGCCTTTCGCCAACGCCATAATTTTGTTGGCAATCATTTTATCTAACTGTTGAATATGAAGTGCGGTGGCTAAAGCAAAGCCCCCGAAGAATAGAAAAATATTCGGATCAGCAAAGGTCGCCAGTGCCGTGCTGGTTTTGACTAATCCTAAGAAAATGGCAAGTAGCGGAACAATTAACGCCGTGATTGTGACGTGTAAGGCTTCCGTTAACCACAAAATGGCAACCAACGCCAATAATGCCAACCCACCATTGGCATTTTTATCAAAAGGCAGTGTATTGAGTAAGACAAAAAAGAGAATAACCGCAAAAATAAAGATAATTGCACTCCTATAATTCTTACTTTGATTTTGAGTTGTGTCTTTCATAATTTTAATTCCTGTCAATAGAATCAAAGATCAACATATTGCTAAAAATAGGCAATACGCTAAGGAAACTAGCACTTTATTAACAAAAAGCAATTAATTTTTTATGGAATTGTGACGTTACGCAAAAAAAAGTGCGGTGAAAATTCTCTGTATTTTCACCGCACTTTTGAAAGAATAAGGAAACAGTTGATGTTAGTCTTGCTCAAAAGTTTCGAGATCTAAGGCTTCTTGCGACAGAATAATGCCGGTTAAATCAGCATAAATATAATCTTCCGGGAAGAAGGTCACGCCACCAAAGTTAACCGGAATATCGGTTTCGCCATGATTACTTTCATCCGCGCCTACCGGAATTGGCGCTAAAGCATGGATGCCGATGTCGATATTTTCAAGTTGCTGGATTTGACGAACTGCACCATAAACAATGATGCCTTCCCAGTGATTGTCTGCGGCTAATTGTGCGAGTTCCGCATCAATTAAGGCGCGACGCACTGCACCGCCGCCATCAACGACTAACACGCGTCCTTCACCGTTTTCTTCTAAAATTTCAGCAATTAACCCGTTATTTTCAAAGCATTTTACGGTGGTAACTTTGCCATAAAAAGCACTCAGCCCGCCGAAACTTGAGAAAACCGGTTCGACAACATCGACTTGATCGAGGTAAATATCACAAAGTTCAGAAGTATCAATGTACATAAAAGACCCTATTTTTAAGATAAATACTGCCAGCTAGTATAGTCCGTTTCAGCCTAGAAGCAAACCAAAACTAAATAGCCCATTGATAAGTAACGCAATCAGCGACATTTGCGCTAACATTGGACGCAAGGCTACCGGCTCTTTATGAGAAAACACAAAATAAGCATGCTTGAACAAGAGCGGATAGGTGAGCAAGAAGACGAAACTCAACGGATTACGCAAATTCATGAGGGCAAACAAAAGATAAAACAAGGCAGCGATAGAAAGTAGCAAGCAATGATAAACCCGCCCATTATGCGGACCTAAGCGCACGGCAAGGGTGTTTTTGCCCGCTTTGCGATCTTGTTCAATATCACGCAAGTTATTGATATTTAATACGGCTGTCGCAAGTAATCCGCTGGCAATGGCAGGCAGTAAAATAACAGCAGAAAAATCATGCACTTGAAGATAATAAGTTCCGCCGATGCCCAATAACCCAAAGAAAATTAACACGGAAATATCGCCTAAACCCAAATAGCCGTAGGGCTTGCTGCCCACGGTATAGGTGATAGCCGCCACAATAGCCAATACACCGAGCATGGAAAACGCAATTAAATCACTGATATTTTGGTAAGCCATGCCGATTAAGAGAGCACCACAAAGAAAACTCAAGGCGATCATTACATAAAGCCCTTTTTTCAGTTGTGCTGCAGAAATCGCGCCTTGTTGAATGCCGCGTAACGGCCCAATACGTTCTGCCGTGTCGGAGCCTTTTTGATGATCACCATAATCATTGGCGAAGTTGGAGAGAATTTGCAGAAATAACGTGGTAAGTAAACATAACACCGTGATTCCCCAATGGAAACTGCCCGCCCAATAGGCAAGCGCAGAACCGGTTAAAATCGTTGCTAAGGCTAACGGCAAGGTTTTCGGCCGCGCCGTCTCAATCCACATTTTTATTGTCTTTTTTGTCATAATGGCTACTCGAATAACGAAAAATAAGGCGATTTTTTACCGCACTTTTAGCTAAAATAGGTGCCATTCTACAAGGTTATTCTGCAGATTTTAACTGTTTTAAGGAAAATATGTCCGATTCTCTCACATTGCAGCCCGTTGCTGTGATTCACACGCCTTACAAAGAAAAGTTTTCCGTACCGCGTCAACCTAATTTGGTGCAGGACGGCACCGGCATTGTCGAATTGTTGCCGCCCTACAACCAAGCGGAAGCCGTCCGCGGTTTAGCGCAATTCAGCCACCTTTGGCTGATTTTTCAATTTGATCACATTCCGCAAGGCAAGTGGCATCCTACCGTGCGCCCACCCCGTTTAGGCGGCAATCAGCGGGTTGGCGTGTTTGCCTCACGTTCCACACATCGCCCGAATCCCATTGGTTTATCCAAAGTGGAATTGCGCCACATAGAATGTAAAAACGGCAAGGTATTGTTACATCTCGGTTCTGTGGATTTAGTGGACGGCACACCGATTCTCGACATCAAACCTTATCTTGCCTACGCGGACAGTGAGCCTGACGCGATTTCCGGTTTCGCTCAAAGCGAACCGAAACCGTTGCTACGTGTAGAATTTACAACAGAAGCGGAAAGTGCGGTCAAAAAACACAGCAAAAATCGACCGCACTTACAACGTTTTATTACCGAGGTGATCCAACAAGATCCCCGTCCGGCGTATCAACAAGGCAAAGCCACTGACCGCCTTTACGGCATTTCGTTGTATAACTTAAATGTGAAATGGCGGATCAAGGCGGAAACGGTGGATGTGGCGGAAATTGTACAGATTGAAATCTGCGTAAATCATCAGGAAGGTTAATCTGCGAACTTTGTGAAGTATATTTCTGATGAGAAAATATTTTAAATTCTCACCGCACTTTTCACTTTCCTATTCACTCAACCCTGCCAAAATCGAACATTCCGGGCAGTCGTTGCCTTGGCAGTTATCATGCCAACGTTGGAGTTCAGCCACCATGTTTTGTAGTGCCTGAATTTGCACGTTGAGGGTTTCGATATGTTGTGCCGTAAGTTGCTTCACTTCACGGCTGTTGCGATGTGGGTTGTCTTGTAATTGGAGTAATTGAGCGATTTGTTGCAGGGAAAAGCCCACGTCTCGCGAGTGGCGGATAAAACGCAAGCGGGCAAGATCGCTTTCTTCATAATAGCGATAACCTGAAAGGGTGCGTGTGCCAGCTTTGAGTAAGCCTCGTTTTTCGTAATCGCGAATTTGTTTGGCAGATAAGCCGGTGAGTTTGGCTGCTTGACTGATATTCATAAAAAGTGTTTGACCTTAACCTAACGTTAAGGTTTATAGTAATCTCACCGACCAAGGTCGGCAAGGTTTAACTTAACAAAGGAGCAAATAATGCAAAACGTAACCTTAAAAATTGATGGTATGACTTGTGGTGGTTGTGTGAAAAGCGTGACCCGCGTATTGAGCGAACTAGATGGCGTGGTGCAAGCTGAGGTCAGTTTGGAAAACGCCCAAGCGGTCGTGAGTTTTGATGAAAATAAAGTGCAGCCGGCCGCGTTGGTGGAGGCCGTGGAAGATGCCGGGTTTGATGCGGCAGTCGCGTAATTTTTCTGTTTGTTAACGCAACATGAAAACAGCGTCTTGTTTGACCGTGTAAAAACACGTTGAAAACCCACCGCACTTTTCTGTGAAAGGAAATAAAAAGAGGATGTTATGCAAAAAGTCTCCATTCAAATTGGCGGCATGACGTGTCAGTCGTGCGCCAGTCGGATTGAAAAGGTATTGAATAAAAAGGATTTTGTACAACAAGCCGGCGTCAATTTCGCCAGTGAAGAAGCACAGGTTACTTTTGATGAAAAGCAGACTTCCGTTGAACAGCTGATCCAAATTATTCAAAAAACCGGTTTCGCCGCCCAATTAAAGCAAGAACAGGCCTCATTGCCGCAAGAACGTAAACTCTCGTGGCGTTTGATTTTGTTATGGCTGATTAACGTGCCGTTTTTAATTGGTATGCTCGGCATGATGCTGGGGCGGCATGAGTGGATGTTGCCGCCGATGTGGCAAATGGTGTTAGCCACGATTGTACAATTCGGCTTGGCGATTCCCTTCTATAAAAGCGCTTGGGGCAGTATTAAAGGTAGGTTAGCAAATATGGATGTGTTGGTCAGTCTTGGCACGCTCACCATTTATGGTTATTCCGTTTTTATGCTGTTTTATATGCCACACATGCCCCATGAACACGGTTCGGCAAATATTTATTTTGAAGCCTCCGTCATGGTGTTGGGGTTTGTGAGTTTGGGAAAATTCTTAGAAGATCGTACCAAAAAGCACAGCCTAAATAGCCTAGGTTTATTGTTGCAGCTGACACCAAAACAGGTGAGCGTGCAACGCCACGGCGAATGGCAAACCGTGCCGTTAAATCAAATCCAAGTGGGTGAGCTGTTGCGCGCCAACCAAGGCGAACGCATTGCCGCCGATGGCGTGGTGGAAGAAGGTTCGGGTTGGTGTGATGAAAGCCATTTAACCGGTGAATCCGTGCCGGAAATGAAGAAATTGGGAAGCTACGTGTTGGCTGGCGCGATGGTGACAGATGGCAGCTTGGTTTATCGTTCGCAACAGCTTGGCAGCCAGACCTTACTTGGCGATATGATGAACGCCCTTTCTGAAGCACAAGGCAGTAAAGCACCCATTGCCCGTTTTGCCGACAAAGTGGCGGCAGTGTTTGTGCCAACGGTGATCGGCATTTCCTTACTGACGTTTTTACTCACTTGGTGGCGTCAACAAGATGTGGTGACGGCGTTGATTCATGGCGTTGCGGTGTTGGTGATTGCCTGCCCTTGTGCGTTGGGCTTAGCGACGCCTGCGGCGATCATGGTGGGCATGGGCAAAGCCGTGAAACAGGGCATTTGGTTTAAAGATGCCGCTGCCATGGAAGAAGCCGCCCATGTGAACGCGGTGGTATTAGACAAAACCGGCACGCTCACGGAAGGCAAACCGCAAGTAGTCGCTTTTTGGCAGGCGCAAAGTGCGGTCTACTCTGAAGATGAAATTTATGCCTTAACCGCCGCCATTGAACAAAGCGCAACACATCCGCTGGCTAAAGCCCTTGTGCAAGCGGCAGATGTGAGAGGCATAGTCTTGCCTGCGGTGCAACATATTCAGGCAGAGGTGGGGCAAGGCATTCAAGGTGAGATTGAACATCTCGGCACGGTGAAAGTGGGGAAACCTGCCTATTGCGGTTTGACGTTACCGACCGATCTTGATCCCGTATGGCAGATCGCCAGCATTGTGGCGGTTGCCGTAAATGATCAGCCCGTTGCAGCCTTTGCTCTAGCGGATACCTTAAAAGCGGATAGTCAAAAGGTGATTGAACGCTTAAAAGCAGACAATATCGACGTCTATATCATGAGCGGCGATAATCCAAATGTGGTGCAATACATTGCCGATCAGCTTGGGATTCAACATGCACAGGGCAATATGTCGCCACGGGATAAAGCAAGTGCGGTCAAACTTCTTCAAGAAAATGGCAATGTGGTCGCCATGGTAGGCGATGGCGTAAATGACGCGCCGGCACTGACTGCAGCAAATGTGAGTTTCGCCATGCACGATGGCGCGGATGTGGCACAACACAGTGCATCGGCAACGTTGATGCAGCATTCGGTCAACCAGTTGGTGGATGCCTTACTGATTTCCCGTGCGACACTGAAAAACATTAAACAAAATTTATTTTTTGCGTTTATTTATAACGTGTTGGGCATTCCGTTAGCCGCATTGGGCTTACTCAGCCCGGTGGTTGCCGGCGCGGCGATGGCGATGAGTTCGATTTCCGTGTTAAGCAATGCGTTACGCTTAAAGAAAGTGAAAATTGAGTAGGGCAATTTCGTGTTCAACGAGGCTTTTCGCTTGCGAGTAAGAAAGTGAATCGTCGAAGAGTCAAAGAAAAGAAAATAAAAGAAAAGTGCGGTTAAAATCCATTGTGTTTTTTAACCGCACTTTTTTATTCGTTGGAATAAATCAATTCCGGAGATTGATTGTCGTTGATGACCTTTTCATTCACTACCACTTTTTCCAACCCTTCTAAAGAAGGTAAGTCGTACATGGTGTCGAGCAGGACGCCTTCGATGATGGAGCGTAAGCCACGGGCGCCGGTTTTGCGGGCGAGAGCTTTTTTCGCCATGGCAATTAAGGCGTCTTGGGTGAATTCCAGTTTCACGTCTTCCAACCCAAATAACGCTTGATATTGTTTACACAGGGCGTTTTTCGGCTCGGTCAGAATGCGCACGAGGGCTTCTTCATCTAATTCGCTTAACGGTGCAACCACCGGTAAACGTCCGATAAATTCCGGGATTAAACCGTATTTCATTAAATCGTCCGGTTCCACTTGTTTGAACAAGTCGGTCAACGTGGCTTTGTCTTTTTCGCTCTTAATTTCGGCGCCGAAACCAATCGCAGTGGCGACGCTGGTGCGTTTTTCAATAACTTTATCCAAGCCGGCAAAAGCACCGCCACAAATAAACAGAATTTTGGAGGTATCGATACGCAACATTTCCTGTTGTGGGTGTTTGCGTCCGCCTTGTGGTGGAATGGACGCAACGGTGCCTTCAATCAGTTTTAACAAGGCTTGTTGTACCCCTTCACCGGAGACATCACGAGTGATCGATGGATTCTCCGATTTGCGGGTGATTTTGTCGATTTCGTCGATATAAATAATGCCTTGTTCTGCGCGTTCGATGTCGTAATCACAGTTTTGTAGTAATTTTTGCAACACGTTTTCCACGTCTTCGCCCACGTAACCGGCTTCCGTCAAGGTGGTGGCATCCGCCATGGCGAAAGGCACGTTTAACATACGCGCCATGGTTTCCGCTAAGAGGGTTTTACCGCTACCGGTCGGGCCGATAAGTAAAATATTACTTTTACCCAATTCCACATCATTGGTTTGATGTTTGGTGCGTAGGCGTTTGTAGTGGTTATACACCGCCACTGCCAACACTTTTTTCGCATAATCTTGACCGATGACATAATCGTCTAAATGGGCGCGGATTTTGTGCGGTGTGGGTAATTCCTGCTCTTTTTGCGCTTCTGCGTCTTCGCTTTCGGCTTCTTCGCCATGCGCTTCATTGAGCAACATATCGTGACACAGTTCGATACATTCATTACAAATGTAACCGGAAGTGCCGGCGATAAGTTTATTGACTTCGTCTTGTTCTTTGCCACAGAAAGAACAATGTAATTCTTTATCTTTTGCCATTTTTATCTCTTAACGTTTGGTCAACACTTCATCAATTAAGCCGTAGTTTTTGGCTTCTTCTGCCGACATAAAGTTGTCGCGGTCAGTGTCTTTTTCAATAGTTTCAATGGGTTGTCCGGTGTGGAATGCCAGGCGTTCGTTTAACGTGCCTTTAATTTTTAAAATCTCTTGGGCATGAATTTGAATATCCGATGCTTGTCCGCGGAAACCGCCTAACGGTTGGTGGATCATCACGCGAGCATGTGGCAAGGCACCACGTTTGCCCGGCGCACCACCGGCGAGTAAAAAGGCACCCATGGAACAGGCTTGTCCAACACACAAGGTGCGCACATCCGGCTTGATGAATTGCATGGTATCGTAAATTGCCATGCCGGCAGTCACAGAACCGCCCGGTGAGTTGATGTATAAATTGATGTCTTTATCGGGATCTTCGGATTCTAGGAAAAGCAATTGTGCCACAATCAGATTGGCCATGTTGTCTTCCACTTCACCGCTTAGGAAAATCACGCGATCTTTCAGTAAGCGAGAATAAATGTCATAGGCGCGTTCGCCGCGGGAAGTTTGGTCAACGACCATAGGAATTACACTCATATGTTCCTCAATTTAGTCAGAATAGGGGGAAAAGTGCGGTCAGAAAAAACGGAGTTTTTTTGATATTGGACGAGCCAACAGCGCCGCAAGAACAAAATTCTTTCATAAAAAACGGCGGTTATTCTACCTGAAAAATTGGGTTTGCTGAATGGCTATTCCGGCAAAAATAAAAATGCGGTCATTCATTTGAAAAAATGACCGCACTTTTTGGGGGTGGAACCTGTTATTACGGCTCTTGTTTCGCCGGATCCTCTTTCAATGACTGATAGTCCACCAATGCCCGCCAGTTAAACACTTTAATCGGTTGCGGTTTCGGGTTGAAGAAATCTTCTTGGCTTAAATGATTTTCTTTAATGCCTAACCATTGGGCAAAGCCGTGAATAAAATTAAAGGCGCTTTGCGGATTTTTAACGAGGGTTCTTTTGGTGTCGTCACTGGAAAAACGAACAAAAGGCACCGCATAACTTTGTTTATATTCCTTATTATTTAGCATAGACAGATTTTTGCCTGTGCCTAAATGCGCCAACCCGTGATCTGAGAAATAAATGACGGAATAGCTTTGGCCTTGATCTTTGAGTATTTGATTCACCTCAGACAATAAACTGTCCGTTTGTTTTAACGTATCTAAATAACACGACATTTCTCGGCTAATTAAATGGAATTTGGGTTCTTCGCCATTTAAATGGGCGCAAAATGTCGGATGCGAGCCAATTAAATGTAAAACGATTAATTTGGTTTGATCTTTATCTTTCGCCAAAAGTTGTTTCAACGGCGCTAATAACGCCGTATCGGCGATATTATCCGAATCATACCCGCCTTTTTTGGTAAAGAACGATTCATCTGCTTGAATACCGATACGCGATGCCATGGTGTCCCATTCGCCGACTTTGCCTTGGTTCGAAAGCCAATAAGTTTTGTAATGGGCAAGTTTGGCGAGCGAGATAATGTTATCGGTGTAAACCGTCTCTTCGTTGTTATTAATGGAACGATACAGCGTGCGTTGCAAAGATGGTTGTGTATTTGGGCCGGCTGCTACATATAAATCGAAAATCAAGCCGTTCACGTGTTCTAAAAACGGCGTGGTTTTTTGTGGATAGCCATATAAAGAGGTGTAATCCCGACGCATACTTTCGCCGATTACTAATACATAGTTTTGGTATTTGGGCTCAACGGAAAGAATGTGCCATTCCGGTATTTTGGTTAAGGCGTCATTGAGTAAATCCCGTTGCGTTAAATAGGTGTTATTCACTTTGATGGCGTTAGAAAGAAAACTTACCGGATAAAAGTTTGAGGCTTTAAAAAATTCGGAGAGCTTAAATGCTTTTTCAGGATCAGTATTCCCGATTTCCTTTTCCATGGGCGTATAAAGTGAAAAGGCAACAAGACCAAGGTAAACGGCAGCATAGATTTTCTTCTGAGATTTATTTGAGGTTTTATGTCGTTGAATCAATAAGATAACGATAAATAAAAAAAGATAGAAAAAAGTAAAAATATAAATAGAGAGCGGAATCGCTTTAAAAAAACCGATGGTTTCACTGAAATTGGTTTCATAAACCGAGGCAATTACCCCAATCGACACCGGGCCATATAATAAGCCGGAAGGAAGATAGCCGAGAGAGAGGGCGAAAATAAAAAGAAAGCCAATCAAAAATAAGATCTTGCTGTGTTTCCGTAAGGTGAAAAGAAGCAAACCTAATGCAAAAATGCTTACCAGATTAGTCAGATAATTGTCCAAAATCCCCAAGGCAATGTGGGAAAGAAAGGAAAATATCAATAATAACAACGCAAAAGTGATGTCATTATTGATGAAATGGTGTTTTTTGAATTGACTCATTTTAGGTACCACGGGTGTTTTTCATGTACTTTTCTAAGGGCGGAAATTTTAGATCCTTTATTCTCCAAAATGAAGTATTTTCGTTTCAATACATTAAGTTATAACCATTCCTTATGGGGGATGCGATTTTTTTATTTGCATTTAAGGGGATTAATTTTAATAATGTGGCGATTTTTGAAAAGGTATTGATGCAGTAAGGCTCGAGAGAATTGGGCGTTACGCAAATAAAGGAAATTTTATGAATATTCAGCAGGTTATAAAAGAAAATCGCTTGGAACTGTTGTTCCAGCAAGGATCATTTGGTCTTGAAAAAGAAAGCCAACGTGTGCACGCAGATGGGGCAGTTGTGGTGACTGAACACCCAAAATGCTTCGGTAATCGTTCTTATCATCCTTATATCCAAACGGATTTTGCGGAAAGTCAGCTTGAATTAATCACCCCACCCAATAAAAAAATTGAAGATACGTTGCGTTGGTTATCCGCCATTCACGAAGTGGTGTTACGCTCTTTACCGGAAGACGAATATGTCTTTCCGTTGAGTATGCCGGCCGGCTTGCCACCGGAGGATCAAATTAAAGTGGCACAACTGGACAATCCGGTCGATGTGGCGTACCGCGAGCATTTAGTGAAATCTTACGGTAAAAGCAAGCAAATGGTGAGTGGGATTCACTACAACTTCCAGCTTGAGCCTGCATTCATTCAACATCTGTTTGCACGACAAAATGACTACAAAAGTGCGGTGGATTTTCAGAACGATTTATATTTGAAAATTGCCCGTAATTTCTTGCGTTATCAATGGATCCTCGTCTATTTATTAGCGGCCACGCCAACGGTTGATGCCAATTATTTCCGTCACGGCACACCGTTAAAAGCGGGGCAGTATGTGCGTAGTTTGCGTTCCAGCCGGTATGGTTATGTGAATGACCCAAGTGTGAAAGTGTCCTATGACAGCCTGAACGATTATGTGAATACCTTGGAACACGCGGTCAATAGCGGACAGCTTATTGCCGAAAAAGAATTTTATTCCAACGTGCGTTTGCGGGGCGCGAAACAGGCGCGTGAATTGCTACAAAACGGCATTCAATATTTGGAATTCCGTCTGTTCGATCTAAACCCGTTTGAGGCTTATGGTATCGCCTTAAATGACGCCAAATTTGTGCATTATTTTATTTTGTTGATGGCGTGGCTAGATGAAGAATCCTTAGCAAGTGCGGTGGAATTAGGCAAAGAAAAATTAGCTCAAGTGGCATGGGAAAATCCATTGTCGGCAACAGCTTTCCAAGCAGAAGGCGAACGTGTTTTACAGCAATTATTAGCGATGTTGGCGGAAATTCACGCCGACGCAGAGATGACCGAGCTCGTCAAAGAGAAACTGGCGCAGTTTGCTGATCCAAGCCAAACTCTTGGTGCGCGCTTAGTCAATGCCATCGAAGCACATGGCGGTTATCAAAAACTGGGCGCGGAACTGGCGATTTGTTACAAAAAACAAGCCTTTGAACGCTTTTATGCGTTGTCAGCTTTCGACAACATGGAGCTTTCCACTCAAGCCCTGATGTTTGATGCCATTCAAAAAGGCTTAAAAATGGAGATTTTAGACGAGCGCGACCAGTTCTTAAGTCTGCAATTCGGTGACCATTTGGAATATGTCAAAAACGGCAACATGACTTCCCATGACAGCTACATTTCGCCGCTCATCATGGAAAATAAAGTGGTGACCAAAAAAGTGTTGGCGAAAGCCGGCTTTAACGTGCCGCAAAGCGTGGAATTTACCAGCGTTGAACAAGCCGTGGCCAATTACGCTTTATTTGCAGGACGTGCCGTAGTGATTAAACCGAAATCCACCAATTACGGTTTGGGCATCAGTATTTTCCAACAGGGCGTGCATGATCGCGAGGATTTTGCCAAAGCCATCGAAATTGCTTTCCGTGAAGACAAAGAAGTGATGGTGGAAGATTACCTCACCGGAACGGAATACCGTTTCTTCGTGTTAGGTGATGAAACCCTTGCCGTGTTGTTGCGCGTGCCGGCAAATGTGATTGGCGATGGCGTGCATACGGTGGCGGAATTGGTGGCGCAGAAAAATGATCATCCGTTGCGTGGCGATGGAAGCCGTACGCCATTGAAGAAAATTGCGTTGGGTGACATTGAACAGCTACAGTTAAAAGAACAGGGCTTAACCGTAGATAGCGTGCCGGCAAAAGATCAGTTGGTGCAGTTGCGCGCCAATTCCAATATCAGCACCGGTGGCGATTCCATTGACATGACCGATCAAATGCACCCAAGCTACAAAGCCTTGGCGGTCGGTATCACCAAAGCCATGGGTGCCGCCGTGTGTGGCGTGGATTTAATCATTCCCGATTTAACCAAACCCGCTGAGCCGCACCTGCAATCTTGGGGCGTGATTGAAGCTAACTTTAATCCAATGATGATGATGCATATCTTCCCGTACGCAGGACAATCCCGTCGGGTGACGCAAAACGTACTGAAAATGCTCTTCCCGGAGCTGAAATCATAGTCCAATAGCGTAAAAGGCGAATCTGAGGATTCGCCTTTTTGTTTGCTTGAAGTGCGGTCGGTTTTACAACCGTTTTTTGCCACATCTGATACTTGCGATCATGGCAAAAGACGCACGTTTCAATGCAATTTATGCTATATTGTTCCTCACTTTTTGTGCATTTATTGAGGCTGAATTTTGACCGAACAAGTTACTCAAACCTTTACCTTGGAACCGCAAGATAACGAACGTTTACGTTCGTTGTGTGGTGCGGGAGACGAACACCTTTCTTTAATCGAAAAATATTTCAATCTTTCCATTGCCCGCCGAGGTTTTACTTTTACATTGCAATCGCAAGCGGAAAATCCATCGGCGCATGTTCAGCATATTGTGCAAAGTGCGGTGGATTTAATTCGCGATTTATATGCACAAACTGCGCCTGTACGTGGGCAGATTAAAGAATTAGATTTGGAAGATGTGCACATCGCGTTGGTGGAAAGCCGTATTTTAGAACAAGATGCCGAACCAACCCGCTCTGAAAGCAAGGTGTATAGCACAACGATTAAAACCAAGCGGGGTTTAATCAAACCGCGCGGGCCAAATCAAATTCAGTATTTGCACAATATTTTGCGTTATGACATCAGTTTCGGTATTGGTCCTGCCGGGACGGGAAAAACCTTTTTAGCGGTTGCCGCTGCGGTAGAAGCCTTAGAACGGCAGGAAATTCGTCGTATCTTGTTGACCCGCCCTGCGGTGGAAGCCGGTGAAAAACTTGGGTTCCTACCGGGCGATTTAGGGCAAAAGATCGAGCCGTATTTGCGCCCGCTCTATGATGCATTATTTGAAATGTTAGGTTTTGAGCGCGTGCAAAAGCTCATGGAACGCAATGTGATTGAAATTGCGCCGTTGGCGTATATGCGTGGGCGAACTTTAAACGACAGTTTTATTATTTTGGATGAAAGTCAAAACACCACCGTGGAACAAATGAAAATGTTTTTGACCCGCATCGGCTTTAATTCGAAAGCGGTGATTACCGGCGACATTACGCAAATCGACTTGCCTCGCTCGCAAAAATCCGGTTTGCGTCATGCCATTGAAGTGTTGTCCGGCGTGGAAGAATTAAGTTTTAATTACTTTGACAGCAAAGACATTGTGCGCCATCCGGTGGTGGCGAAAGTGGTGCAGGCGTATGACGCTTGGGATGCGCAGGAAGAAATTCGTCGTCGCGAATTGGCGGAGCAACGTAAAGCAGAACGTGAAGAAAAAGCCGAGCGTGAAGAATAAACTGAGAAAGAAGAAAAAGTGCGGTCAGAAATTACAATGAATTTAGGAGAATAGAATGGGTAAGATGATCATTGATTTACAAATCGCTTGCGAGCAAGAAACCGGCTTGCCAACCGCAGAGCAAATCGAACAATGGGCGACAGCCGCGGTACAACCGCAGAGTGATGAAGTGGAAATGACCGTGCGCATTGTGGATGAAGCGGAAAGCCATGCCTTGAATTTAAATTATCGCGGCAAAGATCGCCCGACCAATGTGTTATCTTTCCCTTTTGAATGCCCTGATGAAGTGGAGCTGCCGTTACTCGGCGATTTGGTGATTTGCCGTCAAGTGGTGGAGCGTGAAGCGCAGGAACAAGACAAATCTGTCATGGCGCATTGGGCACACATGGTAGTGCACGGCAGTTTGCATTTACTTGGTTATGATCACATTGAAGATGATGAAGCAGAGGAAATGGAAAGCTTGGAAACCCAAATCATGACGGGGCTGGGCTTTGTGGATCCGTATTTGAGCGAGAAATGAGCCGAGCACTCCTCATTTTAGTGGGCGAGGATGATTTTCTTGCCTACCAATTAAATCACAACCTTTTACTTAAAAGTGCGGTCTGGATTGGCGATGTTTCGCCGCACTTTGCCACCCAATCCTATTTTCCTTTTAGCAAGACGAAAAATCTGCTCGGCAGTGAATTTCCTGCCATCATTTACGACGCACGACAAGGCATTCACTTGGATGCTCTCGCCATGGCGGCAGGCACGTTGCAGGATGGTGGTCAGCTATTATTGTTGTTAAATCATTGGACAGATTTAGCCAACCAACCGGACAGTGACAGCTTGCGTTGGTCGGGCGAAAAACACGCCATAAACACACCGCACTTTATCGCCTTTTTACAGGAAAAAATCGCAAAATACGGTTTTCCTGTTTATAAAAATACGCCGTTAACGCTTGCCTTGCCAACGCCTCCAAAAGATCGTTCACCCCATTGTCAGCCAACCTTAGAACAAGCCCGTTTATTGCAACAAATAGCGGAAGCCGAGGAAGCGATTCTGATCGTCACGGCAAAACGTGGGCGCGGAAAATCGGCGTTGGCGGGGCTCTTTGCCAAACAGCAACTGGCACAAAACCAGCCGGTGATTCTCACCGCGCCGAATAAAAGTGCGGTCAATATTTTCAATGAATTTGCCGGGGCGGAAATTACCTTTATGCCGCCTGATGAACTCAGCCAAAACCTCAGCGACGCGCCACAACAATTTGCCAACCATTGGTTGTTTGTGGACGAAGCGGCGATGATTCCGCTAGACATCTTATTTCGTCTAACTAAGGCCTTTAAACGCGTTGTGTTGACGACCACCATTCACAGCTACGAAGGCACAGGCAGAGGCTTCTTATTAAAATTCATGGCGAAAACCAACCGCACTTTGCGTCATTTTGAACTGTTTACGCCGTTACGTTGGCAGGCGGATGACAAACTGGAAGCGTTTATTGACGACCTTTTGCTGTGCGATTGCGAAGATCGCCTGCCACAGCCACCTTATGATTCTGTGCTTGCTGAACAGATCCAAATTTCGCATTGTGAACGGATTCCTCATGATCAAATTGAATCTGTTTACGGCTTGCTGACCTTGGCGCATTATCGAACCTCGCCTTTGGATTTACGCCGTTTATTGGATGCACCACAGCAGCAATTTTACCTTGCTCAAGCACTGAATTCCTTGCTCGGTTGCGTATGGGCGGTGCCGGAAGGCGGGCTGGCGGACAAAACGTTAATTCGCCAAATTCGACGTGGAGAACGTCGCCCACGCGGCAATTTGGTGGCGCAAATGCTGTGTTTCCAAGCTGGGTTGGAGGAAGCGTGTGAATTGCGTTCTCTGCGCATTTCCCGCATTGCCGTGCAACCCAACTGGCAACAGCAGGGGCTAGGACAACGTTTAATTACGCAGATGAAACAACAGGGCGCAGTGGATTTTCTTTCCGTCAGTTTCGGTTACACGCCGGAACTGCTCGCATTCTGGCAAAAGTGCGGTTTTATTTTGGTGCATTTTAGCGAAAGCAAAGAAGCCAGTAGCGGTTGTTATTCTGTGGTGGCATTATGTCCGTTGAGTAAGGAAGGGCGATTATTCGTGCAACGGGCAGAAAAACAATTTCAACGTAATTTGCCCCTTTCTTTGCATCCGCTGGCGACACAGTTTGCTCGAACAGAAATAGATTGGACGCTGGATAGCTCAGATTGGCAATCGTTAACCGATTTTGCCGATTTTTTCCTGCCGTTATCTTCTGCCTTGCCGTCGATTCGGCGTTTAATCACATCGGCAGGTGAAGCGCCTTTCCCCTTGTTGGCAGATTATTGCAAACAGCCGGAAAAAAGACCAAATAAGAAAATATGGTTAGAAAATTGTCGTAGGGAAGTGAAGAAATGGTTGCAAAAAAATGCTGCTCTTTTATGATAACAATCCCTTAACAATTTAAAAGAAAACAAAAAACGAAGGAGACAAAAATGAGCGAAGAAGGCAAAAAAAGTTGGGTGAAACGTGCCTGGGAAGCCTATTCTGATTTTTGTAAAGAAGCCGGTATTGATCAAGGCACTTGCCGTGGCTGTGTGCCGGTAGTGAAGTTTGACGAAGATGCCGAACCGAAAGAGAAAAAAGAACAGAAAGAGGAAAACGCTCATTAAGATTAGCATACCTAGGGGATGAATTCCCCTAGTATAACACTGTTTTTTTATACAGACTTTTATTGGAAATCCCCCCTGTTTGCGCTAAACTAGCGACAATTTTTTTTTAAGATATTGTCGTTTTATGCAAACTCCATTTTTTCACATCGAAATTCCAACTCAAGCACAAGATCATAAAATTTTAGCCAATATTCTGCCCGGTGCGGATAGCCTTGCCGTGAGTGAAATTGCGGCGCAGTTTAACGGGTTAACCGTCGTGGTGACGAACGACACTCGAAGTGCGGTGCGTTTAGAAAAAGAATTAGCGCAACTGAGTCCACTTAATGTCACCTTTTTCCCCGATTGGGAAACCTTGCCTTACGACAGTTTTTCGCCTCATCAAGATATTATTTCTGCCCGCTTGAGTGCTTTATTTCATTTACAGCAACGCAAGCAAGGCATTTTCATTTTGCCGATTGCCACCTTAATGCAACGGGTTTGCCCGCCCTCTTATTTACAACATCGGGTGTTACTGATTAACAAAGGCGACCGTTTTGTCATTGAAACCCTTCGTTTGCAATTGGAAAAATCAGGTTATCGCGCGGTGGAGCAAGTGTTGGAACATGGCGAATATGCCGTGCGCGGTGCTTTGTTGGATCTTTTCCCGATGGGAAGTGCGGTGCCTTTTCGCTTAGATTTTTTTGATGATGAAATTGATTCCATTCGTACTTTTGATGTGGATACACAACGCACGTTGCAGGAAATCGATCAAATCAATTTATTGCCGGCACACGAATTTCCAACGGACAACCAAGGCATTGAATTTTTCCGTAGCCAATTCCGCGCAGCGTTTGGCGAAATTCGACGGGATCCGGAACATATTTATCAACAAATCAGCAAAGGCACGTTAGCGGCAGGGATTGAATATTGGCAGCCCTTGTTCTTTGAAGAAATGGCGACCTTATTTGATTATTTTCCTGAAAATACACTGTTTATTACCGGTGAGCAAAATCAAACGCAGGGTGAGCGTTTTTATGCGGATGCGGAACAACGTTTTGAGAGTCGCCGCGTCGATCCGATGCGTCCGTTATTGTCACCCGATAAACTTTGGCTGCGCATTGATGACGTAAATCGTCAGTTAAAAAATTACCCTGCCATTGCATTAAAAACGGAAAAAGTGCGTTCGTCCGCGCGGCAGAAAAATTTGGCCATTACGCCCTTACCGCCACTGACCATTCAATCGCAACAAAAAGAACCGTTACATCAATTACGCCAATTTATTGAGCATTTTAAAGGCAATATTTTATTTATCGTGGAAACGGAAGGGCGCCGTGAAACCTTGTTAAGCCTGCTTGCTCCGTTAAAACTGAAACCAAAACAGATTCATAGCTTGGCGCAAGCAACGGAAGAAAAATTGGCGTTAATGGTTAGCCCGTTGGAGCACGGTTTTATTATTGAGCAGGATGTGCCGCTTGCCATTATTTGTGAATCGGAATTACTTGGCGAACGTGTGCAACAACGGCAGCGGGATAAATCCCGCACAGTGAACCCTGATACCTTAATTCGCAACCTTGCCGAATTGCAAATCGGTCAGCCTGTGGTGCATTTGGATCATGGCGTGGGGCGCTACGGCGGTTTAGTGAGTTTAGAAAACGGCGGCATTAAAGCGGAATATTTGTTGCTCAATTATGCCAACGACTCAAAATTGTATGTGCCGGTGGCATCGTTACATTTAATTAGCCGTTATGTGGGCGGTGCCGATGAAACCGCGCCGTTGCATAAGTTAGGCTCCGAAGCCTGGGGCAAAGCGCGCAGCAAAGCGGCGGAGAAAATTCGTGATGTGGCCGCGGAGTTATTGGATGTGTATGCGCAACGTGAAGCGCAAAAAGGCTTTGCGTTCCGATATGATCGTGAGGAATTCCAACAATTCACCGCTACGTTCCCGTTTGAAGAAACCCATGACCAACTCATGGCAATTAATGCCGTGATTTCCGACATGACATTGCCGAAAGCCATGGACCGTTTGGTGTGTGGTGATGTGGGCTTTGGTAAAACGGAAGTGGCGATGCGTGCCGCCTTTTTAGCGGTGATGAACCATAAACAGGTTGCTGTGTTGGTGCCAACCACGTTGTTGGCGCAACAACATTTCGATAATTTTAAAGACCGTTTCGCCAATTTGCCGGTGAACGTGGAAATGTTGTCCCGCTTCAAAACCGCGAAAGAGCAGAAGCAAGTGCTGCAGGATTTAGCGGAAGGCAAAGTGGATATTCTGATTGGTACCCATAAAATTATTCAAGGTGACGTGCAATTTCATGATCTGGGCTTGTTGATTGTTGACGAAGAACACCGTTTTGGCGTGCGTCAAAAGGAAAAAATGAAACAGCTTCGCGCGAACATTGATATTCTTACCCTGACGGCAACGCCGATTCCGCGTACCTTAAATATGGCGATGAATGGCATTCGCGATCTTTCCATTATTTCTACGCCACCGGCACGCCGTTTAACGATTAAAACGTTTGTGCGTCAAACGGATGAACTGGTGATTCGAGAAGCGATTTTGCGTGAAATTTTGCGTGGTGGGCAGGTGTATTATTTACATAACGATGTGGCGAGCATTGAAAATACGGCAGAAAAACTGACCGCACTTGTGCCGGAAGCACGCGTGATTGTGGGGCACGGGCAAATGCGTGAACGTGAGCTGGAACGCGTGATGTCGGATTTTTATCATCAACGTTATAACGTGTTGGTGTGTTCTACTATTATTGAAACCGGCATCGATGTGCCGACCGCGAATACCATTATTATCGAGCGTGCCGACAATTTCGGTCTGGCACAGTTGCATCAGTTGCGCGGACGGGTTGGGCGTTCTCACCATCAAGCCTATGCTTATTTGCTCACACCGCCGCCGAAACTGATGACGAAGGATGCGCAAAAACGCTTGGAAGCCCTGGAAAGCCTAGACAACCTTGGTGCCGGCTTTATTTTGGCTACTCACGATTTGGAAATTCGCGGTGCCGGGGAATTGCTAGGCAACGAGCAAAGCGGACAAATTGAGAGTATCGGTTTTTCGCTTTACATGGAATTGTTGGAGCGCGCAGTAAAAGCCCTAAAAGAAGGGCGAGAGCCGTCATTGGATGAACTGACGCAACAACAAACTGAGATTGATTTACGGATGCCGGCACTATTGCCGGAAGATTATTTGGGCGATGTGAATATGCGTTTGTCTTTCTATAAACGCATTGCCGGTGCGGAAAATACCGAAGCGTTGGATGAGTTAAAAGTGGAGCTTATTGACCGTTTCGGGCCATTGCCACAAGCCACGCGGAATCTGTTGCAAATTGCGCAATTCCGACTGGATTTAAAACCACTCAATGTCATTCGCTTGGATGCCAATGCGCAAGGCGGATTCATTGAATTTTCACCGAACGCCGAGTTAGACCCGATGATCTTTTTACAGTTAATCCAACGCAATCCGGCGGTTTATCGTTTTGATGGTCCACATAAATTCCGTTTTACCAAAGATTTAACGGACTATAAAGTGCGGTTAGAATTTGTGGAGAATTTGGTCAAAGAATTAATTAAGAAAGAAGGGGTATAAATTTATCTCACAGACTTCTTATCATTGGCAAAGTCAAGGTTGCATTTTGCCAATTTAAGAGATGAATCTAAAATGAGATAAATGCCAAGTAGAAGAAATGTAAAAAGGCGCAAGTTTTCACTTAGCGCCTTTTTTGAATATGGCGGAGGAACTGGGATTCGAACCCAGGGAGGGCGTAAACCCTCGCCGGTTTTCAAGACCGGTGCCTTCAACCGCTCGACCATTCCTCCGTGTTTTGAGCGAGGTGAATAATACGGACTTTGCTATACCAAGTCAAGCAGTTAAATAAAAGATTCTATTTAACTGCTTCATTTTCAAACGACTAGTTTTCAGACGCGGCTTTTGTTGGTTCTGCGTAGACATGGCTGATAGCCGTATGATGCCCAGCAGCACCTTTACCGTAGAAATAATAGCGGGATTCCTGCCATTCTTGAACGGGATATGTTGTGATTGGCTCACCGGAGGCTTTAGCTAAAGTCGCGTCAGCTTTGGTATGAGTTACTGCAGAGAATGTCCCAATACGGCCATTGAACACATAAGTGCGGTCAATTTCGGCCATGAATTTCACATCATGCTCAGCTTTAGGCTCAAGTTGTTCTGCGATTGTCGCTGTGGGTTCTGACGTCACGTTATTGTTTAAACGTTCTAAGGACGCCTGAATTTTCTTTTCAACAGAATCATTTGCCGGTTGGGTGATAAATTCAGTTAACGGCTGAACTTCACTTTTGGCTTTCTCAACAATCATATCCAAGGCAGGCACGGTAATATTTTTCTCGACTTCTGCACTTGATTGATTTTGTTGTTCAAGCAGTTCATCAACAGACAAGAACGGTGTTTCTTTCGGTTGATTCACTTGCGTCATATCAATCCATACTTTACCGCTGGCAAGTTCAGGAGATGCTACTGCAGCAAATAACGGCATAGGTGATTTTTCTTGTGGACGACGACGGCGTTGACTATTCACACGTAAATGACGTGGTAAACGACGTTGACGAGAATTATCACGACTGCGTTCTGACTCATTTGAGGTTTCAGTTGCGTTTGTTGAAACGGTATTTTCTACATTACGAGTATCATTGATGTTTTCAGCAAATGCCATGTTTTCCGCTTGCGGTATTAGATTGTCAGTGGCTTCGTCATAAACACGAACTTTTTTATGTAAATCTCGACGTTGACGACGTTGTGTCGGTTCGGTCTTTTCTTCGTTAAGCGGAGAAGAAACGCTAGGTCTAATGATTTCTTCAATCACCTCTGGTTTATGGCTGCGTTTGTTATTGCGTTCTTGGTTACGGCTTCTAATCTCAGATTTATCAGAACTTTGTTCTTCAACAACGTTTTCCACGTTTTCGCTACGAACACGACGGTTGTTACGACGGTCTTGATTACGGCGATTACGGTTGTTCATGTTTCTGTTGTTTGGACGAGCTTTTTTATTTTTCTCTTCCGGTTTTGGCTCAGACGCAAATAAACCTTTTAAGGCAGCGAATAAACGGCTTAACAACGATGGCGCTTTGGGTTCTTTGCGCTCAATCGGTGCCGGTGCCGGCATGGTAATCGCCAATGAAACTGCCGCACTTTCCACCGCCGGGGTTTCTGCCGGTGTGGCTTCAATGTTACGAGAAACTAGCGATTCCTCTGCGGCAAAGGTTTCATCTTGATCTTGATGTAATTTTGCTAAATTGTAGCTTAACTCATTCACTTCTTCGCCATCACGAACACGGAACACACTGAAATTCGGGGTCTCCATCGCTTCGTTTGGCACCACGATAATATCGACATCATGGCGTTTCTCGATGCTATGAATGGCTTTACGTTTTTCGTTTAATAAGTAAGACGCGATTTTTACCGGAACAATGGTATGTACCTGTTTGGTATTTTCTTTTAATGCTTCTTCTTCCAATAAACGCAAGATAGACAGTGAAAGTGATTCGTTATCACGGATTTTACCGGTGCCTTGGCAACGCGGGCAGACATGATGAGAGGATTCACCTAATGACGGACTCAAACGTTGGCGTGACATTTCCAACAAACCGAAGCGGGAAATACGACTAATTTGAATACGTGCACGATCTTGGCGTACGGCATCGCGAATGCGGTTTTCTACTTCACGCTGATGGCGCACCGGTGTCATGTCGATGAAGTCGATCACAATCAAACCACCTAAGTCGCGTAAGCGAAGTTGACGCGCAATTTCATCTGCCGCCTCAAGGTTAGTGTTTAATGCGGTTTCTTCGATATCGCCGCCACGGGTAGAACGTGCGGAGTTAATATCAATGGCGGTTAAGGCTTCAGTAGCGTCAATGACAATAGAACCCCCGGAAGGCAAACGCACTTCACGTTGGAAAGCCGATTCAATTTGGGATTCGATTTGATAATGACTGAACAGCGGTACTTCGCCTTGATACAATTTCACTCGATTAATGAAATCCGGACGTACGAGTTTGATGTGTGCTTTCGCTTTTTCATAGACTTTCGGGCTATCAATCAGAATCTCACCGATATCACGACGCAAATAGTCGCGAATCGCACGCACGATAACATCACTTTCTTGGTGAATTAAGAACGGCGCAGGGCGACTTTCTGAGGCTTGTTTGATTGCTTCCCAATGGTGCAAGAGTACTTTTAAGTCCCATTGCAATTCTTCCGGCGATTTCCCGACCCCGGCAGTGCGCACGATTAAACCGACACCTTCAGGAACATCCAAGGAACTCAAAGCATCTTTTAATTCCAAACGCTCATCGCCCTCAATGCGACGGGAAATACCACCGGCGCGGGGATTGTTTGGCATGATCACCAAATAACTTCCGGCAAGGGAAATAAAGGTTGTCAGCGCAGCGCCTTTATTGCCGCGCTCTTCTTTGTTCACTTGAACAATAACTTCTTGTCCTTCAGAAATAATATCGCGAATATTCGGGCGGCCTTGATAGACATAATCTGCCGGAAAATATTCACGTGAAATTTCTTTCAACGGTAAAAAACCGTGACGTTCTGCGCCATAATCCACAAAAGCGGCTTCCAAACTCGGCTCAACGCGAGTGATTTTCCCTTTGTAAATATTGGCTTTTTTCTGTTCGTGACCAGGACTTTCAATGTCCAAGTCAAATAAGCGTTGTCCATCGACTAACGCAACGCGCAACTCTTCTTTTTGAGTTGCGTTAATTAACATTCTTTTCATTCGTTTTCTCTTTTATTAAAAAGGGGGTAATACCTTAAAAATACGCCATCAAAATTGACCGCACTTTGCTTAGTTGCCGACCTCGTGTCTGTCGCAGAATGTCCGTCTTCCCGACTGTCATCCGCTGGGTGCATTGGCCACCTTATTCACACTCATATCATCCTGATATGTGAATAAAAACAAAACCGGTTAAAAAATGGTTTGCAAGCTGTCGCTCATGTTGATGGTTAAAATCATTGTAATAACAACGTCTTATGCCGAATGCTGCATTGTATTTTATCAATGATAACCTGTTTATTTTAAAGCCTTTTTTATGACTCAAAAAGACGCATTATTATCGCTTGAATAGGGATTTTTAGCAAGGCGTTTCGCCCTGTCGAGGCGATTCTTTGCAACATTCAAACTCTCCGCACAATATGCTATGATGCGCGCCAATTTTTATGTAAAAGATCGTAATAAACACAAGATGAATGAAAAGATAGTAAACCCGAACGTGCAATTTCTCACCATAAGTGATGATGAAGCCGGTCAGCGATTGGATAATTTTCTTCTTGCGCGCTTAAAAGGCGTGCCTAAAAGTCTGATTTATCGCATTGTACGCAAAGGCGAAGTGCGGGTGAATAAAGGCAGAAGCAAGCCGGAATATAAATTACAAGCCGAGGATGTGGTACGAATTCCGCCGGTGCGTGTGGCAGAAAAAGCACAGGACACCGTCTCCAATAAACTCACTAAAGTTGCCCAACTAGAACAACACATTATTTTTGAAGACAATTATTTACTCGTGCTGAATAAGCCTTCCGGGATTGCCGTGCATGGGGGCAGTGGGCTTGATTTTGGCGTAATTGAGGCGCTACGCGCACTTCGTCCGGAGGCACGTTTCTTGGAATTGGTTCATCGTTTGGATCGCGATACTTCGGGGATTTTATTGGTGGCGAAAAAGCGTTCTGCTTTGCGTCATTTACATGAACAGTTGCGTGAAAAAACGATTCAAAAAGAGTATTTAGCGCTTGTGCGTGGGCAGTGGCAATCACACTGTAAAGTGGTGCAGGCTCCGCTATTGAAAAATGAGCTGTCGAGCGGCGAGCGCATTGTGAAAGTGAGTGAACAAGGTAAACCGTCGGAAACCCGTTTTTCCGTAGAAGAACGCTACGAGAATGCCACGTTGGTGAAAGCTTCGCCGGTAACGGGGCGAACCCACCAAATCCGTGTGCATACCCAATATGCCGGCCATCCCATTGCGTTAGATAGCAAATATGGCGACAAAGTATTCGATCAACAAATGGCTGAATTCGGCTTGAATCGTTTATTCTTGCATGCTTATTCTATTCGTTTTGAGCATCCGCATAGTGGTGAAACGTTGCGTTTAACGGCACAGTTGGATGAGAAAATGAAAGGGATCTTAAAACGATTGCGAGAGATGAAGTAAAGTGCGGTGGATTTTCCGTGCATTTTGAAAATACTGAAAAAATGACCGCACTTTGTACGACAGAAAACAAAAACGCCAAGCAAAAGCTTGGCGTTTTTTATGTTTCAATTAAATATTTTGGTTGATAAATGCAGCCAATTGATTTTTGGGTAATGCACCCACTTGAGTGGCTACCGGTTTACCGTCTTTAAACAAGAGTAATGTTGGGATACTGCGCACACCGAATTGCATTGGGGTTGCTTGGTTGTCATCAATATTCATTTTCACAATTTTCACTTTACCGCCAAATTCGGCTGCCAAATCGTCAAGGATTGGTGCAATCATTTTGCATGGTCCGCACCATGGCGCCCAAAAATCTAATAATACTGGCACGTCTGAATTTAATACGTCTGCAACGAAAGTCGCATCGCTGGAATGTAATACTTTACTCATTTTTCTGTCCTTATTTCCTTTAGTGAACAATGTCATTTTACATGGCATTTTTGTTTAGATGTGCGCGCATGATAGCATAGCGCAACGCGATTCGCACAAATTAGTTTAATTGCCGAAAACTAAGAGGGTTGCACGGTATTGGCGCATGGCTTGCCCTTACCGATGGCATAAATGTTCGATAAGGTGACGTCAGCGATGCTGGTGAGTGCCTCCTCCGTTAAAAACGCTTGGTGTCCGGTCAACAATACGTTGTGACAGGAAGACAATCGACGGAACACATCATCTTGAATGACTTCGTTCGATTTATCTTCAAAGAATAAATCTCGTTCATTTTCATAAACATCCATGCCTAAAGCGCCAATTTTACGTTGTTTTAACGCATCAATAGCTGCTTGCGTATCAATGAGCGTACCACGGCTGGTGTTGATGATCATGACACCGTCTTTCATTTTGGCAAAGGCGTCACGGTTGAGCAGATGGTAGTTTTCCGGTGTTGCCGGACAGTGTAATGTAATCACATGAGCGCGATGATAAAGTTCATCCAAGGTGACATATTCCGCGCCTAACTCTTCTGCTAGCGGATTTTTAAACGGATCGTAGGCTAAAATCTGCATGCCAAAACCTTTGAGAATGCGAATGACGGCAAGGCCGATTTTCCCTGTCCCGACCACGCCGACGGTTCGCCCATGCATATTAAAGCCGATCAGCCCTTCTAAAGAAAAATTCGCCTCACGCGTGCGTTGATAAGCACGGTGAATACGGCGATTTAATGTCATCATCAACCCAACAGTGTGTTCTGCCACGGCTTCCGGGGAATAGGCCGGCACGCGAACGACAGTTAAACCAAGCTCTTGAGCGGCTTTTAAGTCTACGTTGTTAAATCCGGCGCAACGTAAAGCAATAATTTTTACCCCAAGTGCGGCGAGTTTTTCTAATACTTTTCGGCTGCCGTCATCATTCACGAAAATACATACGGCTTCGCAGTGTTCCGCCATTTTGGCAGTGCGTTCACTGAGCATAAAATCGTAAAATTCCAACTCCAAACCATACTTAGCGTTAATTAACTCTAAATATTTTCGGTCGTAACTTTTCGTACTATATACTGCAACTTTCATTTTGCCCTCCCAATACGTTAAGTTTATTTTAATTGTGCGAACGCCTGTGCTAAATCTGCTTTGATATCTTCTATATTTTCTAAACCAACGGAAAAGCGTAACAGATCATTGGTGATCCCACGTGCAATGCGTTCCGCTTCCGGAATGTCCATGTGTGTTTGGGTTGCCGGATAGGTGATGAAACTTTCTGTGCCACCAAGACTTTCGGCAAAGGTGATGAGTTTAATTGCTTTTAAGAACGTATTTACCCAGGTTTCATTTTGCAAGCGGAAAGATAACATACCGCCTTTATTCGGGTATAACACATCTTTCACTTGTGGCTGTTGACGTAAAAAGTCGGCAACGGCAGTCGCATTTTCTTGATGACGTTGCATGCGCAGAGCCAAGGTTTTCATGCCACGAATGGTTAACCAAGAGTCAAACGGTGATAACACAGGGCCAGCACCGTTCTGAATGTAAAGCAGTCGCTCGCAAAGTTCTTTTCCTTTGGCTATGATTAAACCGACTAAAACATCATTATGTCCGGCAAGGTATTTTGTGCCGCTGTGAACCACAATGTCCGCACCATGTTCCATCGGGCGGAACAGCATCGGTGTTAAAAAGGTATTATCAACGATCAGTAATAAATTGTGGCGTTTGGCAACCTGTGCAATGGCATCCACATCGCATTCTTCCATTAATGGATTGGAGGGGGTTTCAATAAAAATCGCTTTTGTATTCGGGGTAATTGCGGCTTCAATAGCTTGTACGGAAGCAGTGTTCACATAAACCGGTTTAACACCGTGGGTGTTTTTATAGCAAAAATCTAATAAGCGATAAGTGCCGCCATAGACATCACTGGAAACAATCCATTCATCCGGTGCGGTAAATAACGACATTAATAATTGAATAGCCGCCATGCCGGAAGAGCAGGCAAATCCGCGTTCACCTTTTTCTAACTGAGCAATGGTTTCTTCGAGTACGGCACGCGTTGGATTTTTGGTTCGGGTATAGTCAAATCCGGTGCTTTCACCAATGCCGTGATGGCCGTAGGCGGTAGAAAGAAAAATCGGGGTGGAAACAGCGCCTGTACGCTCATCAGTGCGATTTCCCGCTTGGGCTAATAAGGTATCAATTGCATATTTTTGTGTCATAAATCCTCCGAGAAAATAAAAAAATTTGGCACCGCACTTTAAGAAAGAAAAAGTAGCTTTCATTTTGGCACAAACCATTGTGTGGCGAAAGAGGATTTTTCTAACCATTTGATTGAATAAATGAAAATTTTTGTTTATTAAATTTAAATCTTTTGCAGTTTTTTTCAACAAACTCACTGATTTCTGAAATTGTTTGTTGACAGTTTTAGAGAAGTCAGTAAAATGCAGCGCACTAACAGCAGATGCGGGAATAGCTCAGTTGGTAGAGCACGACCTTGCCAAGGTCGGGGTCGCGAG